>JBDNFZ010000540.1:0-2901 GCA_041689555.1 Opitutaceae bacterium
GGAGTGTGGGAGCGGTGGGCCGGGCAAGCGCGGGAACGTCGGGTTTGATCACGACCGGGGTGGAGAGAGAGGGCGCGGCTCTGGGCGGTGCCGCGGGGGTGATGGGCGCGGGGGAGGGTGCAGGGAGGAACGAAGCCGCGGATGCGGCGGTGAGTTCGCTTTGCAGACTGCGGGCGCGTTGCTCGGCGGTGGCGATGGCCTCCGGGCGGCGGAGTTTTTGGAGGCGGGCGCGGAGGGCCTTTTCGGTGGCGGGGTCGGTCCCGCGTTGGCCGGCGAGAATCAACCAGGCGAGACCCTCCGTTTGGTCGCGCTTTACTCCGCGGCCTTCGACGTAGGCGGCGCCGAGATTGAAACAGGCCTCGGCCGAGCCCGCAGCTGCGGCGGCGCGATAGTAATCAAACGCTCGGAGCGGGTCTTTGGGCACGGCTTTTCCCTCCTCGTAAGCGAGGCCGAGCGTCAGGGCGGCGCCGCCAAGACCTCCCCGGGCGGCGCGCTCGAGGAGGGCGAGTGCGCGGGGCACGTCGCGCGCCACGCCCTCGCCGCGCAAGAGCTGTTCTCCGAGTTGCTCGTTGGCTTTCAGGTGGCCGCGGGCGGCGAAGGCTTCGAGCTCGGTTTGGGTGGTCCAAGGGACGACATCGGCCGCCGACATCACGATGGGCTTGTCGGCGTTGGCGGCGAACGTGGTCACGGAGACGACCGCGAGCGCCAGCAAGGCGACGGGCCGGCAAAACAAGGGGCGCGGCGAAGACAGTCTCACACCGCCAAAAAGAATCAGCCCGCTGGCGGAGCGCAAGCGGCCTGATGAAAGCGAAATCGGACGGGACGCCGGGCGGTTCAGACGTCGTCGTCGGCCTTGGGGCCGCTGGCGGTGATGACGACCTTTTCCATGATCGCCTTGGAGATTTTCTCGGCGAGTTCGGGCTTCTCCTTGAGCGCGGCCTTGGCGGCGTCGCGGCCCTGGCCGACAAGTGCGCCTTCGTAGGCGATCCACGCGCCCTTTTTCTCGAGAATCTTGTGCTCGATACCGAGGTCGATGAGCGAGCCCATCTTGGAGATGCCCTCGTCATACATGATATCGAATTCGACCTCGGTGAAAGGCGGGGCGACCTTGTTCTTCACGATTTTGATCTTGGTGCGGTTGCCGATGACCTTGCCCTCGGGGGTCTTGATCTGGTCCTTGCGGCGGATGTCGATGCGGACGGAGGAGAAAAACTTCAGCGCGCGGCCGCCGGAGGTGGTCTCGGGACTGCCGAACATGACGCCGATCTTTTCGCGGATCTGGTTGGTGAAGATGCACACGCAGTTGGTTTTGGAGACGACGGCGGTGAGCCGGCGCATGGCCTGGGACATGAGACGGGCCTGGCTGCCCATGGTCATGTCGCCCATCTGGCCGTCGAGCTCGGCCTTGGTGATGAGGGCGGCGACGGAGTCGAGGACGATGACGTCGATGGAGTTGGAGCGGATGAGCGTCTCCATGATGTTGAGGGCATCCTCGCCGGAATCGGGTTGGGAGACGAGGAGGTCGTCGAGATTCACGCCGACGACGCGGGCGTATTTGGGGTCGAGGGCGTGCTCGACGTCGATGAAGGCGGCGAGCCCGCCCTTTTTCTGGGCCTCGGCGATGACGCTCAAGCAGAAGGTGGTCTTGCCGGAGGACTCCGGCCCGTAGATCTCGATGATACGGCCCTTGGGGAGGCCGCCGACGCCGAGGGCGAGGTCCACGGCGAGGGAGCCGGTGGAGAGGGTCTCGACCTTCATCTTGGCGTTGGAGCCGAGACGCATGATGGAGCCGTCGCCGAACTGTTTGGTGATGGAGGAGAGCGCGAGTTCGATGTTTTTCTCGCGGGCGTGGGCGACGGGCGCGCCGGCGACGGAGGCGGTTTTGACGGGAGCGGCTTTGGACATGGGATTAGGAATTGAAGGCTGAGGGATTGGTTTAGGTTGCTACGATTGATACATGAGACAGACGATGTCTTAGCTATCAAGATGAAAGTTGAAAAATTTAGGACGAAGGTCGTTTAGGCGTTGGGACCACGGTCTCGGGGAGCGGTTTCGGGCCGGGCCGGTCCGGTGGGTGCATCTGCCGGTTGGCGGTAGGCAGCTCGCTTGCGAGCGCTCCGGTCACTTGCAAGCGCTCCCGTCGCCGAGCGCTCGCAAGCGAGCTGCCTACGGAAGTCGAGGCGAACCACCGCGGACTCGGAGAACGCCCGGGTCTGGTGTCGGCGTGCTTTCCGGCTTGAGCCGTCCTGCGGCCCGGTTCTGTGTCGCGGGGTTTCCGCAACCTCCCCCTTATATCCCATGCGCATCGGCCTTAATTCCTTCCTCTACGCGTCCCCGTTCACGACCCAGAGCGTAAAGCTCTTCGCCAAGTTCAAAAAATGGGGTTTCGACACCGTCGAGATCCCGATCGAAGACCCGAGTCACATCGACCCCGTCAAGGTGCGCGCCGCCGCCGACAAGGCCGGCCTCGCCATCGGCACGATCTGCGCCTGCATGGGCCCGGGGCGCGATTTCCGCGGCTCCGAGGCCGACCAAAAGACGGCGATGGACTATTGCGTGGCGCTGATCGACCAGGCGGTCGTGTTGGGCTGCCCCAAGTTGATCGGTCCCGTCTACTCCGTCGTAGGCAAGGCCGACGCAGTCGAGCCCGCGCAGCAAAAGATCGAGCGGGCCCTCGTGGTGAAGAACCTGAAGGTCCTCGCGAAGCACGCCGAGGCCAAGAGCGTCACGATCTGCATCGAGCCGCTCAACCGTTTCGAGACCGATTTCCTCAACACCTGCGATCAGGGCCTCAAGCTTGTTAAGGCCGTCGGTTCGAAGGCCGTGCTGCTCCACCTCGACACGTTTCACATGAACATCGAGGAGAAGAACCAGGCCGCCTCGATCCGCAAGGCCGGCAAA
>JBDNFZ010000541.1:0-7821 GCA_041689555.1 Opitutaceae bacterium
CGCCGGCGGCATCGCGAAGGCCCAAGGCCGCATCATCATGGCTACCGTCAAGGGATACGTTCACGACATCGGCAAGAACATCGTCGGCGTCGTCCTCGCTTGTAACAACTACGAGGTCATCGATCTCGGCGTGATGGTGTCGTGCGAAAAAATCCTCACCGCCGCAAAGGAAAAGGGGGCCGACATCATCGGCCTCTCGGGCCTCATCACGCCTTCGCTGGACGAGATGGTAACTGTCGCAAAGGAAATGGAGCGTCAGGGCTACAAGATCCCGCTGCTCATCGGCGGCGCCACCACTTCCGCCGCGCACAACGCGGTAAAGATCGCCCCGCACTACTCCGAGCCCGTCATCCACGTGCTCGACGCCTCACGCGTGATCGGCGTGGTGTCGCTGCTCCTCAACCCCGACAACAAACCCGCCTACGTCGCCGAAACCCGCGCCAAGCAGGAGAAACAGCGCGTGGAGTTCTCCGACCGCAAGGGCGCGCGCAAAATGCTGTCGCTCGCCGAGGCCCGCCGGCGCCACCAACCCACCGACTGGGCGACCGTCGATATTCCCAAGCCCGAGTTCCTCGGCGTGCGCGCGTTCACCACCGACGAAGCCGCCATCCGCGCCCAACGCACGAACGTCCGGGGTCAGGGAAATCAGGCTCTCAACTCTCAACTCTCAGCTCTCAGCTTATCGGAAATCGCCGACTACATCGACTGGGGCCCGTTCTTCTCCTCGTGGGAACTCCACGGCCGTTTCCCCGACATCCTCGACGACGAGGTCGTCGGCGTCGAAGCCACCAAGCTCTACGCCGATGCGCAGGCGATGCTCAAAAAGATCATCGCGGAAAAACGCTACACCGCCCGCGCCGTCATCGGCTTCTGGCCCGCAAACTCCGTCGGCGACAGCGTCGAACTCTACGCCGACGAATCCCGCACGCAGGTGATCAAGACGTTTCACTTCCTGCGCCAGCAAAACGAAAAGCAGGCCGATCAGTTCAATCACTCTCTCGCCGACTATATCGCGCCGAAATCTTCCGGCCGCGCCGACTACCTCGGCGGCTTCGCCGTCACCACCGGTCATGGCGTCGAGGAGTTCGCGAAGGAGTTTGAGGCGACCCACGACGACTACGGCGCCATCATGGCGAAATCATTAGGCGACCGCCTCGCCGAGGCGCTCGCGGAGCTGATGCACAAAAAGGAGCGCGATTTCTGCGGCTTCGGCAAAACCGAGAACCTGGAGATGAAGGACATCATCCGCGAAAAATACCGCGGCGTCCGCCCCGCCCCCGGCTATCCCGCATGCCCCGATCATACCGAGAAGCCGCCGCTGTTCGATCTCCTCCACGCGACCGAACACACCGGTATCACGCTCACCGAAAGCAACGCCATGTATCCCCCGAGTTCCGTCTCCGGCCACTACTGCAATCACCCGGAATCGAAATACTTCGCCGTCGGCAAACTCTCGAAGGATCAGATCGAAGACTACTCCGCGCGCAAACATCAGCCCGTCGCCGAGTCCGAGAAATGGCTCGGGCCGTATCTGGACTATTAAAAGCCTCATCTCAACCGAGGCCGCACCAACACCCGGGTCCCCGACCTTTCCGTCCGGTCCCGAAGTAGGCAGCTAGTTCTCGAGCGCTTGAATGTCGATCATCTGAGGAGCTTGCAACAACGGGATGGTGCGAGACATGGCGGTTGTCTCTGCGGCAACGACGCGCAACCCCGACTCCCTGCCATCCAGTCAAGAGTCAACCCGTGCGCCTTTTTGCGGGTCCGGACCGCAGCGACAACGGAGCGGAGGGAGGAAGCAGGGCGCGTGTCAGACCGGAGGAGCGCCGCGACGACGGGCTGGCGCGCGACGTGCGCCCGGGATCATTGGCGACATTGCCCGCCGGGCTGCGCGGCCGTTCTGTCAAGAATCAACCCATGCCCCCTTTTTTGGAATGGCGCGCGACGTGCGCCCGGGATCATTGGCGACATTGCCCGCCGGGCTGCGCGGCCGTTCTGTCAAGAATCAACCCAGCCCCCTTTTTTGGGAATATCCACCGTGGTCTTCATGCTTCCAACAAACTCTCTTTCGCCTTCCGAATCAATTCCGACGCGCTTCCTTTTTTCTCAAGTTCGGAATCGCGACCATGCTCGCTCCTACATCACACGATACTCGGTGACGCAAGACGCCTTCCGAGCTGCCGGGCCTCCGGTGATCGGGCTCTCGGCTCTCAACTCTGGACTCTCAACTTTATCGTTCCGCCTTAGTCTGGTTGACCGCACTGCGAACTGGGCGCACCGGTAGAGGACACTTATAACCCTATGCGCATTCTCTTCACCGGCGGTTCAGGCAAAGCCGGCCGTCACGTTCTCCCTTGGCTCGCCGACCGCGGTCACGACGTCCTCAACTTCGACCTCAAGCCTTCCGAGCACGCCCGCATCCCCAACCTCCTCGGCGACATCACCGACGCCGGCCAGGTCTTCAATGCGATGACCGCGCACTTCAATTTCTCCGGCTTCGAGCGGGGCCGCGCGCCCGCGCCCGTCGATGCGGTCGTCCATTTCGCCGCCGTGCCCCGCATCTTGATGCATCCCGACAACGAGACCTATCGGGTCAACGTCATGGGCACCTACAACGTCATCGAAGCGGCGATGAAGCTCGGCATCCGCAAGGTGATCGTCGCCTCCAGCGAGACGACTTACGGCGTGTGCTTTGCCGAGGGCGACAAGGACTACCATTCATTTCCCTTGGACGAGGACTACGACATCGATCCGATGGATAGCTACGGCCTCTCCAAGCTCGTCAACGAGAAGACCGCGCGGGCGTTCGCGGAGAGATTCAAGGCCGACATCTACGCGCTGCGTATCGGCAACGTGATCGAGCCGCACGAGTATGGCCGGTTCCCGGGGTTCGTCGCCAACCCGCCTCTGCGAAAGCGCAATGCCTGGAGCTACATCGACGCCCGCGACCTCGGCCAGATCGTCCACCTCTGCCTCCAAAAAAGCGGACTGGGTTTCCAAGTCTTCAACGCGGTCAACGACACGATCACCGCCGACGGCCCCACCGAAGCCTTCCTCAAGAAATGGTGCCCGGACACTCCCCTCCGCCGCCCCCTCGTCGGCGACGAGGCACCGCTTTCCAACCGCAAGATCCGCGAAGTCCTCGGCTTCAAGGAAGCGCACAACTGGCGCGGGGAAATGAAGAAACTCAGCACCTGATCCCCGGGCACTCTCGCATCAACCGATACGACCCCACGGGTCGCCGCAAAGAATGTCATTCCCAAGAGCAGACGGAACACGCCCTGTCGTGACGAAGAACGTCGCGCGGAAATCGAGGCCGCCCGCCTCATTTTTACTCCGGCTCGCGAAGTTTGCCCTGGTCCTGAGTCTCGCGGGCGCGGCCCCTGTCCCGATCGCCGG
Source organism: Opitutaceae bacterium (assembly GCA_041689555.1). Taxonomy (GTDB): domain Bacteria; phylum Verrucomicrobiota; class Verrucomicrobiia; order Opitutales; family Opitutaceae; genus Tous-C4FEB. The sequence goes on from JBDNFZ010000541.1 coordinate 3,400, forward strand.
GGCCGAGAGCCTCCCCTCGCCCGTCGCCACCACCCTCGATGCGGTTGTCGTCGCAGCCGCGCGCACTCCGCAGGCGCTTGATCGCGTCGCCTTCTCCACGCGCCTCCTCAACGGCGACGACCTCCGCGCCGCGCCCACCGCCACACTCGACGGTGCGCTGCGCTCGGTCCCGGGCTTCAGCCTCTTCCGCCGGAGCGACAGCTTCTCCGCCAACCCCACCGCGCAAGGCGTCTCGCTGCGCGGCCTCGGCCCCAGTGGCGCGAGCCGCTCGCTCGTCCTCCTCGACGGCGTGCCGCTCAACGATCCGTTCGGCGGCTGGGTGCTCTGGAGCCAACTCCCGCGCGAATCCCTCGCCGGCGTCGAGATCGTGCGCGGCGGCGGCGCGACCGCGTGGGGCAACGCCGCGCTCGGCGGCGTCGTCCAACTCCTGACCGCGCCCCTGCGCGAACAGAGCGCTCGTTTCGCCGCGAGCATCGGATCATATCGAACGCGCAGCGCTGAGTTTGGCGTCACCCAACCCGTCGGCCGCGGCACGGTGCAGTTGCTCGGCCGCGCGTTTGCCACCGACGGCTTTTCCCTCGTCGCCCCCGAGCGTCGCGGCGCCATCGACGTTCCCGCCGCGAGCAACCACGGCTGGCTCTCCGCCCGCTGGCGCACGCCGCTCACCGCCACCCTTGAAGCCACCGTCACCGCGCGCACCTTCGAGGAAACCCGTCACAACGGCACCCCCTACCAGCGCAACGCCTCGCGCAGTAACTTCGCCTCCGTCGTCGTCGCCGGCCAGCCCAACAAAACTTTCTTCTGGAACGCGACCGCCTACGGACAGTCCGGCGGCTTCGCCAGCACCTTCAGCGCCGTCAACGCCGCGCGCTCTGCGGAGACAGCCGCCAGCGACCAGTTCTCCGTTCCGTCAACCGCCACCGGCGCCGCGTGGACCGGCACGCTTGTCCATTCGTCCGGCGGCCGCACCAGTGCCGGGCTCGACGCCCGCGCCGTCCGCGGCGAGACGCGCGAAAACTTCATCTTCACCAACGGCGCCTTCACCCGCCAACGCTTCGCCGGCGGCCGGCAAGCCTTCACCGGACTCTACGCCCTCCACGAACAACCGCTCGGCACCGCCTTCACCGCGACGTTCGGCGCGCGCCTCGACGACTGGCGCGAGACCGAAGGACACCGCCGCGAGTCCGTCACCGCCACGGGCACCCTCTTGCGCGACGACCGCTACCCCGATCGCGACGGCCTTGAGTTCAGCCCGAGCGCCGGCCTCGTGTGGCGCGCCACCCCGGAACTCCGCCTCCGCGCCGCCGCCCAACAAGCCTTCCGCCGCCCCACCCTCAATGAGCTCTACCGCCCCTTCCGTGCCGGCGCGACCGTCACCGAAGCCAACGCCGCCCTCGACACCGAGCGCGTGACCAGTGCCGAGCTCGGCGCCGACTGGACGCGCGAAACGCTCGCCCTCGGCGCCGCGCTTTTTTGGAACGAACTCCACGACGCCGTGGGCAACGTCACCATCGCGCGCGGCCCCGGCACGTTTCCCATCGTGGGTGCGCTCGCCGCCGGCGGCATCGGTCGCCAACGCCTCAACCTCGACCGCACGCGCGTGCGCGGCCTCGAACTCTCCGCCGCGTGGCGTGCCAACCCCTCGCTCCGTTTCAACGCCGAAGCCCTGCTGAAAGACGCCACCGTGACCCGCGCCCGCGTCGCGCCCGGCCTCGCCGGCAAGCGCGTCGCCCAAGTGCCCCGCCACAGCACCACCCTCGGCGCCACTTGGCGCGCCCCCGGCGGCATCACCGTCACCCCCCGCGTGCGCCGGATCGGCGCGCAGTTCGAGGACGACGAGAACGCCCTGCGCCTCGGCGAAGTCGTCGTCGCGGATCTCGGCGCGAGCCGCCCGCTCGGCCGGCACTTCGAAATTTTCCTCAAACTGGAGAACCTGACCGACGCCCGCATCGAAACCGGCCGAAGCGCCGACGGGGTCGTCAATACCGGCACCCCGCGCCTCCTTTTGGGCGGTCTTCGGGGCTCTTGGTAAGAGACGAAAGGAGTCGAAATGATCGGGTCAATTATGAGGTTGCCCGAGGAGTATATGATTTTCCAGCCACCCCTTATGCGAACGGTAGCAGAGTATTCACCGGAGAAGATCAGGGGATTCCCCACCGGAACCAAAGTCGCGCGCGCCGGGTGGAAAAATTTCTGAGACTATCTCGCTCGAAGCCTGCGTAACCAACCAGCGGGCAGCGCGCATGAACGGATCCGCTATCGGCTATCCCGCCTCACCTAAGGTTTGCAGCGTCGAAAGCATTTTCACTCCACGCAGCCCTCAAACACTAAGCGTAACAACCAGCCGCGTGCGATCCGCCGTCGATCAGAAGAGTCTGACCGGTGAGGGACGAGATCGGCTCGGCAAGAAATAGGCATGTCGCGGCGACCTCCTCTGGGTTGATCATTTTCTTCGTCGGGATGGTCAGCGCGCGTTTAACAGGATCGCCGCCGGCTGCGCGGAATCCCTCCGTATCAAGCGGTCCGGGTGCCACCGCATTCACGCGTATGCCTTCGGCCGCGAACTCCACGGCGTTGGCGCGCGTGAGCGCGATTACGGCCGCTTTGGCCGTCGCGTAAGCCGAGTGGCCACGAGGCGCCATGATGCCCGCGAGCGAGGCGATATTGATGATTACGCCACCCGGCCGGCGCAGGGCGCCGATCGCGGAGCGCGTGCCATGCACTGTGCCCCAGAAGTTTACCGCAAACACGTCGTCCCAAAGCGCGTTGTCCGCATCGAGGAACGGCACGGGCTTACCGAAGCCGGCGTTGTTGATCCACACGTCGATGTGCGGGACCTCGCCGCGAATAGTCGCGACGGCTGTATCGAGTTGCTCGCGGCTTCGCACGTCCGCGCTCAAGCAGCGGAGGTTCGGGTGAGACGGAGCGGCAGCCGGCACCGTGCGGGAGAGCACCCAGACGCGGTCGCCACGGGCAAGGAACGCGTCCGCCGTCGCCCGGCCGAGGCCCTTGGTGCCGCCTGTGATCACGATGGTTCGGGAATTAGACATAGGAAATTTCCTCCCAGCGCTTGCTCGTCGCGCTCCGATAAACGGCATCCGCAACCTGCATATCCCATAGACCCTCGATCGCTTCGACGGCGGGAGTCTGGCCGGAACGAATCGCATCGGCGAATGCGCGATGCTGGTTGTGCAGGTTGGCGGGGTCGTCAAGTTTAGGCGGGGTCACGCCCACAAACGTCTGCCAAGCTCCGGGCTTTTCGTAGTTGAAATAGGAAGTTTGCCACGGTTTCGCGCCGTGGACGCGCAGCATTTCGTTGTCGAGATACACGAGCGATCCCTCTGTGCCATAGAGCGCGAGGTGCTCCCCCTGGGAGTTCCAGGCCACGCTAAGTTGCACCAGACCACCGTTGTCGAGTTCTCCTTGGAATTGGCAGAGGTCCTCGCCCTCGATGCGCCCGCAATGGAGGTTCGCCGTCTGGGCGAGCACGCGGGTGATACGGAGTCCGAGCAGCCAGCGGAGAAAGTGAATGTAGTGAACTCCCAGCATGATGAACGCGCCGCCGCCGGTTTTCTCACGGGAGAATCGCCAGAGCTGGTCCGCTTGCTTGCTCCACGCGAGGCCGCCCGTGTGGCCGAGCCGCATGCTCACTTGCGCAATACTGCCGAGCGGCGAGTTAGCGGCGAATGCCTGCCGCAACTCCCACCAGAGTCCGAAGTCGAGCATCGACATGTAGAGACCCATCGTTCGGCAGGACTTTCTTTGCCTTGCGAAAAGGACCTGCGACTCCGCGAGGTCGCGTGCCATTGGTTTCTGAAGCAAAACGTGTTTGCCGCTGGCGAGCAGCGCGGCGGCCTGTTCGACGTGCAGGAAGTTCGGCGTGCTTACCACGGCGTAGTCGGCCTCAGCCCGCAACGCCTCGGCAAACTCGGATGAGAACGAATCCGCTTCGAGCGTTTGCGCCATCGCTTTGGCAGCGGCTGCGTCGGCGTCCACACAGGCGACGACCTTGAGGTTTGGAATGCTGCGGTAGACCGGCAGGTAATTTCGCGAAAATCCGCCACAGCCGACAATCACTACGCGTAGAGCTCGAGAAGAATGAGAGGACGAATTCATAAAAGAGATACCTTTTTTCCATTTGAGAGTGGGAGAATCCAAAGCATCTCAGTCTAGTGATTTTCGGATCGTCGTGGAATGGAGGCAGCGCTCATTCTTTTGCACATGTCGGCTATTCTGGAACTACCGAGGCGACTCGGGGATTTGCGCCTTGCCAAGCTTTGCGGCAGCGTGCGTTTTTCTCCCCAATGGAGTTCGGGCACTAGGTGGTGGCACACCCTTAGCGACTACGACCTGTGGTTTGTCTGGGCGGGCCGTGGCACGATGCAGCTTGAGGAGGAGACGATCGCGCTCTCGGCCGGTAGC
>JBDNFZ010000542.1:0-5316 GCA_041689555.1 Opitutaceae bacterium
GACCATCCGCGCACCGCACTCCCGAGTTCCGCGATCCGCCCGCCAAACTCATGCCCAAGCACCACCGGGTAGTTCACTTTCCAGCTGTGCGACGAAGTCCATTGATGGAGATCACTGCCGCACACGCCGACTGCTTCGACCGCGAGGATGATATCCTCCGGTCCCGCCACGGGACGCGGGATTTCGCGCAGCTCGACGCTGTGAATTTCAGACGAGTAGTTAACAACACCGGGGCTTTTCATTTTGAAATTTTCCCTACGCGCACATCGCCGTAACCGTGCACGCGTTCGCAGATGATCCGCAGCGTGCCCTCGAGATCGCCGTCAGCCGTGCGAAACGCATCCGCGTCCACCGCCAGCGGCGCGCCGATCACGACGAGCGGCGCGCCATATTCCGGCGTGCGCACGGCCTGCTCCAAAGTGAGTCCGCCCACCGCCTGCACCGGCACGTTCACCGCCGCGACCACCGCGCGCAGATCGTCGAGCGGGCTCGGCATCCGCCGCCCCGCCGCCGCGATCCCGCGCCGCTCGTCGTAGCCGATGTGGTGGATCACAAAATCGCAGCCGAGGTCCTCGATCAGCTTCGCCCCCGCGACCATGTCGGGAAACCCGAGGTTATCGCCCATGATCTTCACGCCGTAGTCGCGCCCCGCCTTCACGACGCACTTTAACGTCTCCTCATGCGCGCGCCCCATCACGACCACGTGCGTCGCGCCCGCCTTCGCCATCATCTCGGCCTCGAGATAGCCTCCGTCCATGATCTTCAGGTCCGCCACGATCGGCACACCGGGAAAGCGCTCGCGCAGCGCCCGCACGCCGTGCACGCCCTCGGCCAAAATAAACGGCGTGCCGGCTTCCAGCCAGTCCACACCCGCCTTGAGCGCGAGTGCTGCGGTCGAGAGCGCCTCCGCGCGATCCGTGAGGTCCAACGAAATTTGCACGATGGGGCGCATGCGAAGAAAAACGATCGCCGACACTGCGCGGCCCGTTCCGCCGCCGTCAATATCGCACGCTCAAGCCCATAACAATCTCCGTGATCTTTCACAACGGTCGCGCCCATCCGAGCCGCTTACGACCACCTAACTGACCGGCACCTCTGCGCACGAAGATTCTCAGCTAACCCACCGTCGATTTGATCGCGGCCCGGTCCTCGGTAGATGTCGGAATCTCGCTCCACCCTTCGCTCCGCCGCTATTTTTAAAAACCGGACGGTTGCCTCGCTCGTCACCGAAGTTTTGGCTTTTAGCCGATGCACCTCACGCACCTCGCCTGCACCGCCTGCGGCAAAGAACACGACGCCACCTTCCCCCAAAACGTCTGCACCGCCTGTGGCAAACCGCTCTTCGCCCACTACGATCTCGCCGCCGCCGCGAAGACCCTCACCAAGGAATCTCTCCGCACCCGGGAAAAATCTCTCTGGCGCTACCGCGAAGTCCTCCCCGTTAAAAACGCCGCCGACATCGTCACCCTCGGCGAAGGCTGGACGCCTCTCCTCCCCGCCCCGCGTCTCGGTGCGAAGCACGGCCTCAGCCGTCTCTACATCAAGGACGAGTCGCAAAACCCCACCGCCAGTTTCAAAGCCCGGGGCATGACCGCCGCCGTCTCCATGGCCAAGCAATTCGGTCTGAAAAAACTCGCCGCGCCCTCCGCCGGCAACGCCGGAGGCGCCCTCGCCGCCTATGCCGCCCGCGCCGGCATGGAAGCCCACATCTTCATGCCCCGCGACACGCCCAAGGCCAACATCATCGAGTGCGAGCAGATGGGCGCCCACGTCACCCTCATCAACGGCCTCATCACCGATTGCGGCGCCGAGGTCGCCAAGCGCAAGGTCGCCGAGGGTTGGTTCGATGTTTCCACGCTCAAGGAGCCCTACCGCGCCGAGGGCAAAAAGACCCTCGGCTACGAACTCGCCGAGCAGTTCGATTGGACGCTCCCCGACGTCATTCTCTACCCCACCGGCGGCGGCACCGGCCTCGTCGGCATGTGGAAAGCCTTCGCCGAGATGGAGCGCATGGGCTGGATCAACGCCAAGCGCCCGCGCATGTTCAGTGTCCAAGCCGAGGGCTGCCAACCGATCGTCCGCGCCTTTCATGCGGGCGAGAAGTTCGCCGCCGAGCATCTCGGCGCGCACACCCGCGCGTCCGGCCTCCGCGTGCCCAAGGCCATCGGCGACTTCATCATGCTCGACGCCCTCCGCAAATCCGGCGGCGGCGCCATCGCCGTCACCGATGAGCAGATGATCACCTGCACCAAGGAAGTCGGTTCGCTCGAAGGCGTCTTCGTCGCCCCTGAGGGCGCGGGCTGCTACGCTGCGTTGAAAACTCTCCTCGCCGCCGGCCAGGTGAAGCCCGACGACACCGTGGTCATATTCAACACAAGCACGGGCTTGAAATATCTGGAGTGTTACGGCGGGTGAGCCCGTGCTGAGTCGCGAGCAAGCTCGCTCCCACACAAGAGCTCCCGAAGTCCGCATGTAGCAGCGAGCTTGCTCGCGACGCGCTCACATCGCCTCCGCCTCTGTCGCGCCCCGAAGTCCGCATGTAGGAGCGAGCTTGCTCGCGATGCTCCTCAGCGAGCCAATCCCAAAATCCGTCTGTAGGAGCGAGCTTGCTCGCGACTTTCAGTTCACCGCGCCTTCACCGTCGCGAGCAAACTCGCTCTCACACGAGGTAATCCGAATGCCCGCATGTGGGAGCGAGCTTGCTCGCGACTTATTCGCAGCCATGACGGCAATGATGACTCCCCTGCCTCCCGCCAAAGGCTACCGCGCATTGCGCGAAGGACGGCATTCGGAAGCGGGAGGTTTTTATTTTCTCACGTTTTGCTCTCTAGATCGCCTCAAAGGTCTGAGCAACGCGGCCATCGCGTCTGCTATCATCGCCGAGATCGACGCCATGCAAGCGGATGAAGCTTGGACCCTCCATTGCGGCACCATTATGCCCGATCACGTTCATCTCCTCATCGAACTCGGCCAGCCGCTTTCTCTTGGGAAAACCATTGCGCGCCTGAAGGCCAAGACCGCTGCAAATCTACGGGACCGGGGACTGAACTGGCAGCCGGGTTATTTCGATCATCGGCTTCGTCCGCGCGAAGAACGGCTCCCCTATTGCCACTACACGCATCTCAACCCCTACCGTGCAGACCTGCTTCGAATAGAAGAAAAATGGCCTTGGTTCATCTGTTCGCCGACAAATCAAAAGTGGTTTGTGCCGATGTTGAATCAAGAGCTGCCCGAACCCACCTGGCTGACCGGCCTTCCCTGAATGTCGCGAGTAAACTCGCTCCCACAAGAAAACACCAAATATCCAAATGTGGGAGCGAGCTTGCTCGCGACTCCGGCCTCACCGCACCTGCAGCGTCGATCCGTCGTAGTCCAACCCGAGCGAGGGAATCACGACCGCCTTCTTCTCTCCATCTTTCCTCACCGTGCCCGCGATCCAAGCCTCGTGCCCGCAGCTCTTCGCCGCCGCGACCACCGCATCCGCCGTCTCCGGCGCGACGTAGGCCGCGAAGCCGACGCCCATGTTAAACGTCGCGTAGGCTTCCCGCAGCGTGATCGGCCCCGCCTCCATCATGAATTTGAATAGCGCCGGTGCCTCGCGCGGCTCCGTTATTTGATACACAAACGGCTCGTCGAGCCGCATCAACTTCCGCCAGCCATGTCCGGTCACGTGCGAAACGTAGTTCAGTTTCAAACTGGCCCGCTGACACTCTCGCACAAAATCCACGTAGATCGCCGACGCCGCGAGGAGCGCCTCGCCATACGTGCGCACGTCGCCGTGCCCGATGGGCGTTTGATAACCCTGCGCCAATCTCTCCGCGATGAGCCGGCAAAGGCTCAGCCCGTTCGTCTGCACGCCCGTCGAAGCGAGGAAGATGATCGCGTCGCCGTCCTTAACATCACCCGTGATCCGCCGCGACTTCGGCTCGATCTTCCCGACCGCCGAACCGGCCAGCACGATGGCGTCCGCATTGACGATCCCGCGCAGCGTCGGCGTCTCGCCCCCGCCCCACACCGCCCCCGCTTTGCGACAGCCCGCCGCCCAACCCTCCACCAGCGCCTGCATCCGCGCTTCGTCCGTAAACCACGCCGACTCACCCACCGCCGCGTGCATCGCCACCGAGATCGGCAGCGCCCCGCACGTGATCAGGTCGTTGACGATCGTCGCGACGGTATCGATCGCGATCTCACGGTAGAAATTCTTTCCCGTCTGCGCATACACCGCGTCGGCGACGAGGTTCTTGGTGCCGAGTCCTTCCTCGACGTGCGCGAGAAAATGCCCCTCCGCCTCCATCAAGTAGCAGCTCTCGCCGCGCGTGTTCGCCGGCTCGGCGTAGCCGTGGCTCGTCAGCAGCGGCGCCGTCGTGCGCGCCGCCTTCTGACACGACCGCTTGAACGCATCGAGCTGATCATAATTTACCCCGGAGGATTCATAGCTGAGGGACATAATCGGACTGAGATGTTAGCGATTACCCGGATGAAGACCGATGAGCGGTTTCTTCGGCGGCGGAGGAGGATTGAGCAAAGGCTGCAGACGCTCCAGCACCTCGCGCAGCACGACATCGTGCTCGAGCAGTTTTTTGTCGATCTCGGCCAGACGCCGAAGCGTGCCCAGATTCACGGCGACTTGCTCGCGCAACGCCACGAAAGCTCTGACCAAGTAAAGACTCATCTGCACCGCCTGCTCGCTGCGCAAGATGTTGGCGGCCATGAGCGCACAGTGTTCGGTGAAGACCCAAGGCAGATATTTTCGATGCTGCCCGCGCCCACCCGTCTTTAAGATCGCAATTTGCGATCTTAGACCTCCGGCCGTCTCTGATTTTAAGATCACGGATTGTGACCTTAAACTTTCGACTTCATCCACCGTGACCTGAAACCGGAAATCCTCTGGGAATCTCTTCTCATTTCGTTTGATCGCTTCGTTGAAACGGAAAGTCGGCACCCTATACAATTTCGCCAGATCCGCATCCAACACCACCTTCCCGCGACGGATCGCGTAAATCTGCGGCAGCGCGGGCTCTGGGCGTTGCTTGGTCATGGCAACCTCAGTAACTCCGACCCTCGCTCTTATCGTAGTAATTCAAAAACGCCTGGTTCACCACGCGGTAGCCGCCCGGCGTCGGATATTTTCCCGTGAAATACCAATCGCCCCTGTGCTCCGGCACCGCCGCGTGCAGGTTCTCGATCGTCTGGAAGATGATCTCGATCTCGCCCTTCCACTCGATGTCCTGCGGTCGGACCCGCTCGACGATTTTCGCCGAGATTTCCTCGGGCGTAAACGGCTCGTAGAGTTTGCGCACATGGTTCGTTCCCGTC
>JBDNFZ010000543.1:0-2693 GCA_041689555.1 Opitutaceae bacterium
GCCTCGCCGCTCCTCGCCCAGATCGCGCCGTCCTCCGCTGCCAGCTCCGCTAACTCCCCCGAAGTCGTCGAACTCTCCCCTTTCGAGGTCAAAGGCACCAGTGAAGACAGGTGGACCGCCACCAACACCCTCCTCGGCAACCGCACCAACCAGGAACTCGTCAAAGTGCCCGTCACCGTGGACGTGCTTACCAGCGAGTTCCTCAGCGACATCGGCGTGTTCAGCATGGACGACGCCGCCGCGTTCGTCGCCGGCGTCACGTCGGTTCCGCTCAGCGAAGCCCGCAACGACGACGGTCGCATCACCTTCCGCGGCCTCTCCGCCGGCGGCAATACCTCGCGCAATTTCTTCCAATGGTCCGTCCCGTCCGACACCTACAACGTCGAGCGTTTCGATTTCGGCAAAGGCTCCAACTCCCTCATGTTCGGCGACTCCTCGCCCGGCGGCCAGGTCACCACCACCACCAAGCGCGCCCGCTTCTCCAACGCCACCACCCTCCTCGCCAACTACACCGACCAAGGCTCCTACCGCTTCCAGATCGACATCAACCGCAAGCTCACGCGCCAATTCGCCCTCCGCATCAACGTCGTCAACCGCTCCGACCAGAGCTACGTCGAGGGCAGCTACCAGCGCTTCCGCGCCGCCGACCTCGCCTTCACCTACCGGCCGTTTAAAAACACCGTCATCACCCTCAATGCCGAGGCCGGCCGCTATGAACGCCGCCGCTCCGACAACACCGCCGCGATCCGCAACGTCTCCGCCCCCGGCCGCGCCTTCTCCGCCAACAACCGCTGGTATTACACCTCCGACGGCGAAATCATCCAGCGCACCGCCACCAACCCGCCCCTCGCCATCGACCGCGCGGGCGTCACCGGCAGCAGCACCGTCTCGCTCCTCGAAGGCCAGACCGTCGGCGTCCGCCTCCCCGACGGCTCCCAGAAACTCTTCCGCGGCTTCGACCGCACCTTCAACATTCTCGGCTTCGGCGACTATCTCGACCGTCCCTACAACGTGGTCACCGCCATGCTCGAGCAGACCGTCGGCAAGCTCTCCATCCAGGCTTCCTACAACCAGCAGTTCCAACATCAGGTCCGCAACGACAACTCCTTCGGCGGCAGCGCGTCTCCGCCCGTGATCGACGTGGACGGCAGCGGCCGCCCCTTCATCGACATGGGCGGCAACCTCACCCAGTTCAAAATCTTCGGCAACACCTTCAAAGCCGGCCGCGTCTCCGCCGCTTATCCCTTCGAATTCGGCCGCTGGATGAAGCAGTATCTCGTCGTCACCGCCACCCGCAGCCGCAACTTCGCCGTCAACCGCCGCTTCGGCCTCGCCAACACCGCCGCCCCCGGCCTCGCCGGCAACAACGCCATCCAGTTCCGCGCCTACCTCGACGATCCCGCGGCCCTCGCCAACGGCGGCTGGGACCGCTTCCTCTTCTCCAACCTCCCGCGCACCTCGACCTTCGAGCCCACCATCGTCGAGAGCTACCTCATCACCGGCCCCTTCAACGACCACCGCTACACCCGCAACCTCACCGCCTCCCTTTCCGGCGAGTATTTCGACGGCCGCCTCACCTCCCTCTTCGGCGTCAGCAACAACCGCCTCACGCGCAAAGTTCCCGTCGACGCCGCCTACGTCACCGATGCCCGCGGCTTCATCACCTTCGCCAAGACCCCCGAAAAAGCCCCCGATTTTTACCGCTACGACCAGCGCTTCTCCATCACCGCCACGAGCTGGCTCGCCGGCCTCACCTACGAGCTCATCAAACGCGAGAATTTCACCGCCAACCTCTACGGCATCTACTCCCAGTCGTTCAACTTCCAGTCCTCCGTCACCTTCACCGGTCGTGAACTCGGCTCGGTGCTCGGGAAGACCAAAGAGGTCGGCCTCAAGGGCCACCTTTTTAAGAACCTGATCTTCTATACCGTCGGAGCCTACCAAATCGAACGCGAGAACGCCGGCTTCGCCTGGACTCCCGACATCCTGAGCACCCTGCAACTCGAAGACCTCTTCAATCCCAACAACCTCCTGCCGACCGATCCCGCTTATTTCAATGTCCAGACCGGCCTCAGTAACGAACGCCGCACCGTCAACTCTTCCGAGAAATCCACCGGCGTCGATGTCACCCTCATTGCCCAGCGCATCCGCGGCCTGCAGGCGCGCATGACGTTCTCCAAGGCCAAGGTCGATGCCACCCGCGATTTTTCCGATTTCAAACGCCTCCTCGACGCCGCCGTCGCGCGCACCACCGCGGCCAACGCTCCCGGCGGCGACCCCGACTTGGCCGAGAACCCGTCCTTCATCGCCAACGGCCGGAGTATCCTCGCCTCGAATACCAATCTCACCGTCGTCACCGGTCGCCGCAGCGCGCCCTACACCGGCAGCTTCGTGCTCGACTACCAGTTCGCCCGCCCGGTCGGCCTCCGCGTCGGCATGACCGGCGTCTGGACGCCCGACTACAACATCGCGATCCTGAACGGCATTGTCTTCCAAGACGGCGCGACGCTGCCGATCAGCCTCTACGCGCAATACGACCGGAAGATCTTCGGCCAAAGGACCAACTTCCGCCTCGGAGCGGCCAACGTCGCCGACGTCATGCGCGGCAACGGTGACTACTACAAGAACAGCGCCAACAGCCTGAACCCCGCGACGGGCCGCCCCAACTTCATCTACCGTTACCGCGACCCCAC
>JBDNFZ010000544.1:0-3023 GCA_041689555.1 Opitutaceae bacterium
CGGCACGAAGGCCTTTCGTAGGAGCCTGCTTGCAGGCGATTTTCCCGCGATTTCACCCGCGTCGACTGACCACGTGGTGAATCGCCTGCAAGCAGGCTCCTACCTCGCGGACCAAAGCCTTTTTGTAGGAGCCTGCTTGCAGGCGATTTCACCCGCGATTTCACCCGCGCTGGCCGACCCCGTGCTGAATCGCCTGCAAGCAGGCTCCTACCTCGCGGCCCGTTGGCCTCAGCTTGAACGAGAACCGGGATAGGTCCGGCGGACCGCGCCGCCGGGCCGTTTAGGGCACGCCTTCGTTGAAAAAGATCCGCACGTTCTTCGTCTGCCGGCCGGCGGCGATGATATCGAGGCGGCCGTCGCCGTTGAGATCGGCGAGCTTGAGGTCTTCCACCGCGACCTCGCCCGTGCTGATCTGCGTCGTCGTCCACGTCGTGCCGGCGGCGTCATTGGGCGAATAAATTCTGATCCCCGGAGCCCCGCGCGGATTCATGGCGCGCCAGCCGGCGACGATTTGCGGCGCGCCGTCGCCCGCGAGGTCGCCGATGGCGAGCGCGTGGCCGTCCTTCAGCGTTTCATCGAGAGCAAGCCGCAACCAGAGCCCGCCGGGCGACGCCGGTTCGGTGTAAACGGCGACCGCGATGCCGTGCATCGGCTCGATGGTGGCGAGGAACCGGCGGCCGTCGGCGAGCCGGCCGTCGCGGATTTCGCCGGCGGGCCGATCGGTAAACGGGCGCTTCCGCCAAGCGCCGGTGCTCTGGCCGAAGAACCATACGCCTTCCTTGCCGGCGGCGAGCAACTCCTGCTCCGGGTCGGCGTCCCAGTTGATCGGTTGGAGATTGTGCGCCGCGTGCATGAAATCGCTCACGACGGTGGTTTTCCATTCGCCCCGCACCTCCGCCGGCACGGTGTAGGCGAGCGTGCGGCCGCCCTGGCCCTCGTTGTTCTTGTTGCCGCGCCCGTGGAGCGGCTGGACCACCAACTCGAATTTGCCCGCGGGATTCTTGAGCCAGTGCATGCGATGCACGGTGGGCTCGTGCGGGAGGCGGACCGGTTCCCAGCGCTGCGTGCGATCGGCCGGCGGGATCAGATAAAACACCGCGCCGCTGTCGATCGTATCGCCGGGGTTCCACTCCGCGCCGACGGCGAGCTCGCACTTGCCATCGCCGTCGATGTCGGCGGCGGCGAGGCACACGTTGTCCTTTTCGGTGAGGTTTTCCGCGATGAGAAATTTTTCCCAGGTCGGGTTGCGATACCACACGATCTGGCGCCTGTCGGCGAGGAGCACATCGGGCCGGCCGTCGCCATCGACGTCGGCGATCGCCAAGCCGTAACCGATCTCGATTTTTGTATCGATATCGACGGCGCGGAACGCCGGCACGCGGGGCGCGGCCAGCGCCGGCCACAGCGCCACGGCGAACAAAACCGCGAGAGCACGAAGCTGCAACAGGGAGGGGTTCATGCGGACGAGACTGGGTTCGCCGCCGCAGGCGCTCAATGCCTTTTCCCCGGCAGATGCTCTCGCCCAACGGCGATTCGATTTGGCCGTGCCATAGGGGCGTCGCTTGCCGGCGCCTGCGGGCGTCCACGAGGGACGCCCCTACCCGAACCGGAAAACCGAATCTTTCAGCCGAGCAGACCTCAAACCGAATAGGGCTTCTCCGTCTGCACGGTCACGCGGTTGTCGAGACGCTGCGAGAAATCCAGCAAATCGCCGACGCCGACGGTGCCGCGCGCGACTTGGTAGGCCCACACTTGGAAATAGCCGAGCGTCGCGCCGCCGAAGATCGTTGAGAACGCGCCGTCGATCGCATCCTGCCCGCAGGAGACCTTGATCCGTCCGATGCGCGGGACGTGGAAGCGCGCATCGGTGGTGAACCACTGGCCGCCAAGGTAAACCTCGGCGTAGGCGTGGAAATCCATGTGGTTTTCCGGATCGGGAAAGCCGATGTCGGGCAGGTGGCCGGTGACGTAACGCGCGGGAAGGTTGAAGGTGCGGTTGAGCGCGATCGCGAGATGCGCGAAATCCCGGCACACGCCGTAGCCGCGCTGCAACACGTCCCACGCCGAGAGATCGGTGCAGCCGGACATGTAGCGATACTCGATGTTGTCGTGAATCCACCGGCTGATCGCGGTTACGCGCGGCAGGCCGTGTTCGATTCGGCCGAATTTCTCCCAGGCAAAATTTCCGAGCTTGTCCGAGTCGCAGTAGCGGCTGGGCAGCGCGTAGCGGAGCACAGCCGGCGGGAGTTCGCCGGGAGTCTCCGGCGGCGCGGCGACGAGGCCCTGGTTATCGGGCTGGGAGGAGACCGCGACGATGGCATCGTGGCGGACGCAGTGGGTGCCCCGCGTGAGGGCGACGCGGCAGACGGCGTTGCCGTGACTGTCGGTGAAATACTCGGGACGCAGGTTCTGGCCGAGGGCGAGCGCCTCGAAGACGACGGCGTGGTCGCGGTTGGGCTGCGGCCGGAGGTTGAGCAGGAGGGCGGCCGTGCCGGTGACTTCGTAGGTGAGGCTGCAACCCACCCGCACCGTGAGGTCGTAGGTGCGCGGTGCGGGGGCGGAGGCGAGTGGTGGCATGATAAGTCTGAGGGCAGACCCGAGAAACCCGGACCGGTTGCAAGGCGGAGGAAGGCACGCCCGAGGGGCGATGGCGAGGGAGCGTTTCCCGGCGCCCGTTACGATCCGGCTTTGGCCGACGGCGCCGGTGGCTCGGCCGTGAGATCGCGCAGCGCGCGCTTGGCCAGCAGCCCGATCACGCCAAAGGCCACCACCGTCACGGCGATGCCGGCGATCACCGTCGTGCGGTCGCCCACCCGCTCAAAGAGCAGTTGCTCCAGGCCGGCGGCGGCGAAGGCGGCCAGCGCGGTGCGCGGCGCGAGCCCCACCACCGTGCCGAAGACATAAGCCCCGAGCGGCACCCGGGCGGCGGCGAGCGCGAAGTTGGTCAGGGCAAACGGCGACATCGGCGAAACCCGCAGCAACGTCACCACCAGCGCGGTCCGCCGCGTCGGCGAGCCGAGCAG
>JBDNFZ010000545.1:0-23875 GCA_041689555.1 Opitutaceae bacterium
GAGGGGTCGGATCGACGCCGTCTGAAGGGAAATTCAGCTTTGTTTCAGGCGGACTTTAGCGTAAGCCGCCATGGTTTTACGCTGAATCTTGTTTTGCGTCTTAACCGAGTTCCCCGCCCATGAATCCCCACGCGTCCGTTCGTTTTTTCCGCTCCGCCCTTCTCGCCGGCTTGCTAGCGGCCTGCGCCGCCGCAGCGGCGCCGTTGCCTGCGCCGCCGACCGAGGCGCAGAAAGAAGCCTGGAGAGAGCATGGGCGCGATCTGCCTGCGCCGGAGGTGCTCCAACCGACACTCGACGAAGGGCTGCCCGGGTTCGTGCCACGGCACGGCCGCGAACTTTCGGGCCGCTTCAAGGGGGCTTCGTCCGACATATTGACGGCGCTCGCGCGACGGTGGTTTGAGGCGTTCAAAAAACACTATCCCAACGTCGTCATGGACCTGCCGCCGCCCTACGCGGGGAGTCTCGGCGCCATCGAGCTGATCAAGGGCGATCTCGATTTCGCGCTGGTCTCGCGCGAGTTGAAGCCGACGGACGTCACCGATTTCCGGCGTCGCTTCGGCTACGACCCGCTGAGCGCGGCGATTGCCGGCGGGACGTGGCGGCACTTCGGATTTCTCGACGCGGTCGTCTTTATCGTGCACGAGGACAATCCGCTCAAAGCGCTGAGCTACGACCAACTCGACGCCCTGCTCTCGTCGACCCGCCACCGTGGTGGCGCCGCGATCCGCACTTGGGGCCAGCTCGGGCTGAAAGGCGAATGGGCGGACCGGCCGATTACGATCTGGGGGATCAAGCCTTGGAACGGATTCGAGGAATTCGTGCGACAGCGGGTGCTTAGTGTCGGCGCCTCCCGCGGCGAGTGGCGAGACGATATCAACTTCGTGCCGACGGTGTTTCCGGTTTCCGGCAACGTCGCGAAAGACCGTTACGCGCTCGGTTACGCCGGGCTCGCCTATGTCGGCCCGGGCGTGAAGTTGCTGCCGTTGGCCGCGAGCGCCGCTGCGTCGCCGGTCGGTGCAGGCTACGAGGAAGTGGCGAGTGCGGATTATCCGTTGAGCCGGCTCTGCTATATCAACCTCAACAAGAAGCCGGGCGAGAAACTGAACCCGGCGTTGGATGAGTTCGTGCGTTTCATCGTGAGCCGCGAGGGCCAACAGGTCGTTCTCGACCAGAAGATTTTCCTGCCCTTGCGCGCCGCTCAGGCGGCCGGCAGCCGTGAGTTGCTCGGACGTTGAACGGGTGTTTGCCGGCCGCTTCAGTTGAGTTTCACCCGCTCGGCGGCGGCCTCTTCCTCGTCGAGCGGAAAGTAGCCGGAGGTTCGAACCATGTCCTGCCCTTCGTGGCTCAGCACGAAGCGGAGAAACTCGCGCACGGGCGGAGGGAGCGGTGCGTTCGCCTCGCGGTGGAGCCGGATGAACATCGAGCGAACGAGCGGGTAGCGGCGCGCGGCGATGTTTTCGTGCGTGCCGGCGAAGGCCCCGGCGTCGCCGCGGGCTGCGAGCGGCACGGCGCGGACGGAGACAGTGACGTCCGGCGACCACGGCCCGTCGCGCAGGACAAACTCCTGAAACCAGGAGGCGTGCGGCGGCGAGCCGGGCGTCGACCAGTGGCGCCATGTCGTCATCGGCGACGCTGTTCAATGGGCCGGTCAATGTTTGTCCCGAAACATAAGTCGGCAGCGCATGATCGCGAACGAAAATCCGTTCACGTTGGACGTGCCGGCGCGGTTCATTAAGAGAAATTCACGCAGGGTTCATTCGACTTTCAGTTTGTTAGGTCACCCTGCCTCATACCCCTCCGATCCCCCTTCGGAGCAAGTTTTCCCCATGAATACACCCGTGATTTATCCCCGTCCGCTCTCGTTCCTCTGCGCCATGCTCGTGCTCGTCGCGCCCGCGTTTGCGCTCAAGCACGCCCCGGTCGAACACCAACTGAAAGCCGATCCGGCGATCCCGGCTTGGAAACCCGCGCCCGTCGCGTCCGTGCCCGAGGAGGAATTCAACCTCGTGGGCGCCGACATCATGGACGAGATCACCCTCGGTTGGGTGAAAATTTTTCGCGAGGCCTATCCCAGGTTGAGCGTCACCATGGAGGCCCGCGCTTCGGGCAGCGGCGTGCCCGCGCTCACCGAAGGCAAAGCCCACGCCGCGCCGGTCGGGCGTGAAGCGCTCCCCGCCGAGTTCGATGCGTTCGTGAAAAAATTCGGCTACGAGCCGTTTCGGATCAAAGTCGCCACCGGCTCGCTCGGCTCCCTCGGGAAAACCGCGACGAGCGTGATACTCGTCGCCAAGGCCAACCCGATCAAGGGGCTGACGTTCAAGCAGCTCGACCAGATCTACTCGAAGTCGCACAAGCTCGGCGGCGGCGACATCACCACCTGGGGCCAGCTCGGCCTCGGCGCCGAGTGGGCCGCGCGGCCGATTCACCTCTACGGTCTGCGTCCGCCGAACGGGATCGAGCAATTCGTGAAATGGAAGGTGCTCCAGAACGGCGAGTGGCGTGACAATATCCAACACGTCAAGGGTCAGGGCTTCATCCATGCGTTCACCGTCGCTTCGAACGACATGAAGACGCAGCTCGGCGGCCTCACCTACGGGCTTCTCGCCAACGTCACGCCCGACGTGCGCGTCGTCCCGCTCGCCAAGGAGGAAGGCCTGCCCTTCATTATGCCGACGATCGATACGGTCTATAATCACACCTACCCGCTTTCGCGTTACGTCTACATCTACCTCAACCGTCCGCCCGGCGCCGCCCTTGAGCCGAAGACAAAAGAGTTCCTCCGGTGCGTCCTGTCGCAACAAGGCCAGCGCGTGGTCGCGGCCGAAGGCGTGTTCATGCCCTTGCTGCCTTCTGTCGTGAAGGAAGAGCTGGCGAAACTGGAATAGTCGCGACGCACGCTGCGCCCGCTCTGCTCGGACCCAATCCGAACCCGGGACAAGGATCGTCATGCACCTCTTCCGCACCGCAATGTTGGTCGCGGTCATCGCGTCCGCCGCCAGGGCTGAATCCGCGTATCCCGAATACAAGCCCGGCGGCAAACTGAGCGGAGAATTTCGCACCATGGGCTCGCCCACCATGGACACGATCACGCTCGGGTGGATCGAACTCTTCCGCGAAGCACACCCTGAAATCGAAGATGTCACGACGATGGAGGCGCGGGCCAACACCACGGTCGTCACCGGTCTGATCAGCGGCCAGAGCCACGCGGGCCCGGCCTCGCGCTCGTTGTTTCCAGACGAGACTGCGGCGTTTGTGAAAAAATTCGGCTACCCGCCCACGCAGATTCGCGTCTGTGGCGGCGCCTACGACCGCGTCGGCTACTCGCCGGCGCTCGCGATTTTCGTTCACGAGGACAACCCGCTAACCGAACTCACGCTCGCGCAACTCGAGGAAATTTGGGCAAAGGACGGCAAACTCACAACGTGGGGCAAGCTCGGCCTCACCGGCGAATGGGCCGACCGACGCATCGCGCTCTTCGGCCTGAATCTGCCGAACGGTATCGCGACATTTTTTTCGGAAGCCGCGATGCGCTCTCGGGAATACCGCGCCGACATCGCGACGCGCGCGACCGATCGCACCGGGAAAGTCGTCGTTCGCGCGTTGAGCGGCATGGTCGCGGGCGTCGCGGCGGATCGATACGGTCTTTGCTATGCCGGAGCGAACAACGCGCAGCCCGGCACCAAGATCCTGGCGATCGTGCCGGGGTCAGGCGCACCCGCGATCAAGCTCACGCGCGAGACCGTCTCCGATCACACCTACCCGCTCGCACGCTACCTCTACATTTATATCAACCGCCCGCCGGGAAATCCGATCGAGCCGAACTTGCTGGAATTTCTCCGCGTCGTCCTCAGCCGGCAGGGGCAGGAAGTCGTCTCGCGCCGCAGCCCGCTGCTCCCGCTCTCGCCCGCGGTCGCCCGCGAGGAGCTCGCGAAGCTCAGATAATTTCCGCCGCCAAACCCCACGTCGCACCCATGAACTCGATTCCGCTCCGCGCGAGTTTGCTTTTGCTCGCCTTTTCCGTGTCTGCGCCGCCCGCGCTGCGCGCCCAATCCGGCATCAAAAAATCGGAGAAAGACGATACGATCGCGCTCGGCGCGTTCGTCGTCACCGGCTCGAACATCCCGACCTCCGCAGATGCGACCGCCTCGCCCGTGACGATCCTCGCCACGCAACAAATCGAGCAGGCGGGCGTTAATGCCAACATGCTCGAGTTGCTCCGCAAGCGGCTGCCCTCGATCACCGGCCGCAGCAACATCGGCTCGTCCAATGCCAACAACGTGAACCAAATCACCCTCGGCGGCTCGCAGATCGCGCTGCGCAATCTCGACACGCTCGTCTTGATTAACGGCCGGCGCGTCGCGACCAACGGGGCCAACGGGATTCGGGGCCGAAACTTTGTGGACGTTAACATGATTCCCGCCGCCGCGATCGAGCGCGTCGAGATCATCACCGACGGCGCCTCGGCCATTTACGGCGCGGATGCGGTCGGCGGGGTCGTAAATTTCATTTTGAAGTCGAATTACCAGGGCGCGGAAGTCGGCACGCGTTTCGCGTGGGCCACGGGCGCGGGCGACTACTCGGAGCGTTCCGCCTACGTTGTGGCCGGGGCGGCGCGGAGCGGCGTGCGCGCCACCGTGTCGGGCAACTGGACGAAGAACACGCCGCTCTTCCAAAAGGACCGGCCTTTCAGCCGTTCGATTACGGGCCGCAGCGCCACCATCGCCGGCGCGATCGGTTCGGGCGCGACGTTTCCCACAAATTTTCTCGATCCCGCACTCAATTCTCCGCGCGAGCGCAATCCTGTCGGCACCGCCGCCACCGCGACGACCCTTAATGCGCTCATCGCGAACGGCACCTACCCCGTCTCGAACTTCGCAACGATCGCGAAGACGTTCGACTCGGCGCGCTACACGACCCTGCTGCTCGGGCAGGAGCAAAAATCCGCCATCGTCAGTTCCTCCGCCGACCTCTTCGGCAAGAAACTCGTCTTCTTCGGCGACGCCGTGCTCGGCAAGGCAAAGAGTTTGTTTCAATTGCCGGCGCAAACCTTCACGTTCACCGCGCCGGCGGGGTCTCCGTTCAATCCGCTGACGGTCGCGTTTCCGCGGGTCGCGTTTTCCTATTTGCCGGCACCGATCCAATTCACGGAGGACAGCAAATCCACGTGGATCGCGGGCGGACTGCGGGGCGAGCTCAACGCCAACTGGAACTGGGAGGCGTCCTATACCTATAATAGAAATAGCATCACCCAATTTCAAAAGAACGTCTTCTATACGCCGAACCTTACCCGCGCGACCGCGGGTGGCTTTGACGCCTCGGGCAACGCCGTCGCCGGCGGTGCGTTCAGCCGGGTCATCGCCGATTTTTCCGAGGTGACGGGCAAGTTCGTCATCCAGCCTGCGCTCGATCCTTTCGCACGGGCCGCCGCAGTGAATCCCGCTGCGCTCACGAATGTGCTGGGCACGGCTTCGGTCGCGGTTTTCAGCGAGCTGAGTTCGCTCGATTTCAAGCTCGTCGGACAGCCGTTCGCGCTGCCGGCGGGCCGGCTCGGCCTCGCGGTCGGCGGTGCGTCCCGCACGGAAAAGGTCGGTGGCCAGCCCGACGAAAATTCCTACGTGAGCGGCCCGACAGCTAGGCGGTGGACCGGAGCTTCGACGTTCGATCCGTTCAACAAGGGGCGGCGCGTCAATTCCGGTTTTGCCGAGGTGCGTGTGCCGATTACGAGCGCCACGTGGAATTTCCCGGGCGCGCATGCGCTCGATCTGTCCCTCGCCTACCGGGCGGAGAAATACGACGACGTCGGCAATTCCCGCGTGCCGAAATACAGCCTGCGTTGGCAGCCGCTCGACGAGCAGTTGACCGCGCGTTACACGTATGGCGAATCGTTCTCCGCGCCCGCGCTGTATTTCTTGTTCGGCCCGTCGAATCAAAGCGTGACCACCGCCGCGACCGTGCAAACCGCGCTCGGTTTTCCCGGCCAGGCGCAGAATTTTACGACCAACAATCCCGGCCTTAAGCCCACCACCGCCATCACGCGCTCGGTGGGCTTTGTCTTTTCGCCCAAGGCGCTCAAGAATTTCACCCTGTCGGTCGACTATCTCAGCGCCGATCAAAAGGGCGTGATCGGCGGGCCCGGTGCCGGGGTGATTCTGAGTGCGACCGACCGGCTCGGCGCGGCGTCGCCCTACGTGAACAGCGTCGCCTTCAACAATTTCCCCGGCCGCCCGGGCGCGACCTTTGTCACGCAGCCCAGGCAGTTGAGCGATTTCCTCAGGAACGGCGGGCTCGCCTCGAACATCTATCTCACGAGCAATTTTATCAACCTCAGCGGCGTGAAGGTGCGCTCGTTGGACGTGAACGCGGAGTATGAGCTGCACACGCGGACGCTCGGCAAATTTTCGTTCAGCACGGCGGCGACGTTTTTCCGGAGCTATCGGTTCAAGGCGCTGCCCGAGCAGCCTTTCTACCAATATGTCGGCTTTGCCACGAACGGCGGCACCGGCCAGCAGGGCACCATCCCGCGTTACCGCACCTACTCGGTGGTCGACTGGAATCTGCGCCGGTGGCGCTTCATGGTCGGCAGCACCCACGTCCCGGCCGTGACCGACATCGGCGTCGGCGGCGACACGTTTGCGAACAGCACGACCATCAAGCCGACGCCGGTGAATTCCTACACCTCGTGGGATTTTCAGCTCGGCTACAGTTTGGACCGGAAGATTTCGCCGCGCTGGTGGAACCTTCCGCGCGGCACCCGGCTGACGCTCGGCGTGAACAACGTCTTCAATCGCATGCCGCCGCTCGCGCCCCAGGCTTTTACCGACTCGTTTGTCGATCCCGGCTACTATGGCTTGGTCGGCCGCCTTGTTTTCGTTTCGGCCAACGTGAAATTCTGAGCCATGGCGTTGAAAATATCCTTTCTCTGCATCGCGCTTACGGCCGGTTCGCTCGCTGCCGAAGTCGATCCGAACCGCACGGTGCAGGGCGGTTCGCGCGCGGAGTTTCGCGAGACGCTCCACGCGAAAGCGGACGGCAACATTCCGGCCTATCGCCCGGCAGCACAATTGTCCGGCGACTTGATCGTGAAGGGCACGGACACGATGGCCGATCTCATGAGGATCTGGATCGCCGGTTTCAACTCGCTCCAGCCGCGCGTGAAAATCGATTTGGAGGCGAAGGGCTCGCTCACCGGCGCCGCGCCGCTTACCGAGGGCCGGTCGGACCTCGCGACGTTTTCGCGCGAGATGTTTCCCCACGAGATGGCGACGTTTTTGGCGAAGCACGGCCACGCGCCGCTCGCGATCCGCGTCGCGCTCGGCGGCTACCGCGCGCCCGACCGCACGGGCATCAGCGTGTTCTTCGTCCACAAAACGAATCCCATCGCGCAGCTCACCATGGCGCAGCTCGCCGCGATCTACAGCGACGTCCCCGGCCGCGCGCCGATCACGACCTGGGGCCAGCTCGGTCTGACGGGAGGGTGGGAGACCCGTGAAGTCCATCCGGTCGGAATCGCGATGCCCGACGGCACGGCGAACTTCATCAAGCATTTCGTGTGCGGCGACGCGGAGTTTACGCACCGGCTCAAAACCGAAAAAACCGGGCTGCCGGTCAAAGCATCCGTCCGCATTCTCGCCGCCATCGCCGCCGATCCCGGCGCGATCGGTTACGTGTCGCTGCTCTACGACAATCCCGGCACAAAAAGAATCGCAATCGCCGCGGCCGAGGGCGGAACCGCTTACGAAGGCACGTTCGAGGAAGTGGCTGCCGCCGAATATCCGCTCACCCGTTTCGTTTATCTTTACGTCGATCGCCCGCCGGGCACACCCCTTGAGCCGCGCATCGGGGAGTTTCTCCGCTATGTGCTGAGCCTGGAGGGCCAGCGAGGCGTCGAACAGGAGGGCTTGTTTCTGCCGCTGCCCGCGCGGCTCGTCGCGCAGGAACTGCGCAAACTCGATTGAGTCGTGAAAATCCGTTTCCTTCCGTTCGTTTTGATCTTCGTCCCCGCCGCGGTCCTCGCGGCGGCCGAATCGGATTATCCCCGCTATGAGCCGCAGGGAAACCTCAACGGCGAGTTGCACAGCGTAGGCACCGACGTGATGGACACGGTGACGCTCGCGTGGTTCGAGATTTTCCGCAAAGCGCATCCGCAAGTCGAAGCGACGATGGCAGCGCGCGGAGCCAGCACGGCGTTTCCGGGACTCATCGCGGGCGATGGCCAGCTCGCCCCGTTGTCGCGCGGCGCCACCGCGAAAGAGGTGGAGGCGTTCGTGAAAAAATTCGGCTATCCGCCGACGGAGATTCGCGTGTCGCTCGGCACCTACGATTCTTTCGGCCTATCGCCGCCGATCGTGCTTTTTGTTCATCGCGACAACCCGCTCGACGAACTCACGCTCGCGCTGGTCGAGCAGATTTATGCGAAGGAGGGAAGCATCACGACGTGGGGCCAGCTCGGCTTGCGCGGCGAATGGGCCGATCGACCGATCGCGGTCTGGGGTCTGCGTTTGCCGAACGGCACGGCGACATTTTTCCAAGAGGCCGCGATGCACCGCCGCGATTTTCGTGCGACGATGATTTTGCGGCCGACGGCGGACGGCCTGTCGCGCAGCGCCCAGCGCGCACCGAATGGCAGCGTGCAGGCGTTCGTCGATATCCTCGCGGGCGTCGCGGACGACCGCCATGCGCTCGGCTACGCGGCCCCGGGCTACCAGACGTCCGGCGTAAAAATGCTCGCGATTTCCGGGGTCAGACCGACGCGGGAAAACGTCGCAAACCTCCGCTACCCTCTCACCCGGTTCGCGTATATCTACGTCAATCGCGTGCCCGGACAACCGCTCGCGCCGAACACAAGGGAGTTTCTCCGCATCGCGTTGAGCCGGCAAGGCCAGGAACTCATCGCCCAACGCAGCGGGTTTCTGCCCCTTCCGCCACGAGTCGCGCGCGAGGAAGCGGACAAGCTCGACTTCCCGCGACTTCCGCCTCCATGAGAACGTTCCGGATTCTGTCCGTGTGGTGGGGTCTGCTTGGTCCGCTGCTCGCCGCAGAGTTGGCCGTCGATCCCCTGCTGCCGTCCTACCGACCGCAGCCTTACACCCATCCGGCGGAAGCCGGCTACTTGCGGCCGGATGGCTCGATTCGAATTGTCGGCGCGCAGGGGATGGACGTCGCGTTCAAGAATCTCAACGCGCTCTTCGTTCAATCGCATCCGTCGGCGAAATTCGCGATGGAGCTGAAGGGCGCCGCGACCGCCATCGGCGGGCTCTACACCGGCGTGTCCGCGTTCGGGCCGAACGTGCGCGCGTTTTGGATCGCGGAGACCTCGGCGTTTCGGATGACCTTCGGCTACGAGCCCACCGCCATCAAAGTTGCTCGCGGCGCGTTTGCGACGATCAGCAAAGCCAATCCCATCGCGATCTTCGTGAACGCGAAGAACCCGATCGAAAAGCTGACGACCGAACAGGTCGCACGGATTTTTTCAAGCGGCGGCGGGCGCGGCGACGTCACGCATTGGGGCCAAGTCGGCGTGACCGGCGAATGGTCGCGTCATCGCATTCGTCCGATCGGGCCGAGCGCGACGAGCGGCAACGTGCAGGGCGTCGCGATTTTTATGAAGCAGGCGCATTTCGGCGACCATCCGTTCGCGACCGGCTACGAGGAGGCGTTGAGCACGGCCGCCGTGTTGAAACGCGTGAGCGAGGAATCCTCCGCGATCGGCTTTGCCAGTTTCGACGGGTTTCAGGGCAAAACCACGACCGGTCTGAAAATCCTGGCAATCGGCGAAACGGAGCCGGGGTATTATTCCAAAGCTTCCCCGGCGGATGTGCTCGCGCGAAAATATCCTTACACGCGCGACATCTACATCTACGTGAACCGCGCCCCGGGCCGGCCGCTGGATCCTTTTGTGCAAGAATACCTGCGGATGGTGCTCTCGAAAGAAGGCCAGTCGGCTTTCGTCGCGCAGGAAGCGGGCTTTCTGCCGCTCGATGCCCGTGAGGTGGGCGTCGAGCTTGCAAAACTCCAATGAACGCGCCGCGCATGATCACCTGTGCCGCCCTTTCGGCGATGCTCCTGACGGGGAAACTTTTCTCCGCGGCGGGCGAGGTCCGTTGTGCGAGCGCAGAGAGTATGGCCGGCCTCATGGAAACCTGGACCCGCACCTTTTCCGCCTCGTCCGCCGCCGCGCCCGCGCGCATCACCGTGCGCGAGAAATTCTCTGCGGCGGCGTTCGTGGCGTTCCTGCGCGGCGAAGTTGAAGTCGTGCCGTTCGCGCGCGAACTCTTTCCCTCCGAGCGGGCGGGCTACGCGGAAAAGTCCGACGGCGCGCCGTTGCTCGTGCCGGTCGCCACCGGCAGCCGCGACACCAAGGGCGGCACGCACGCCGTCGCGATTTTCATCAATGAAAAGAATCCGCTCGCCCGCCTCTCGCTCGCGCAGTTCCGCGAACTCCTCGCGCGCGACGGCCGCATCGCCACTTGGGGCCAGCTCGGCCTGACCGGCGAATGGGCCGATAAAAAAATCGCTCTCCACGGTATGACCGTGCGCCGCGAGACGGGCAATCCGCCCGGTATCGTCAATTTCCTCGAGCATCGTGTGCTTGCCGGCCGCGAGTGGCGCGACGGCATTACCGCGCACACCGACGTCACGGGCGGCGCGCAGGCGCTCGAACTGATCGTGCGTGCCGTCGCGGCCGATCCTGCGGCGCTCGGCTACAGCGGCTTCGGCTACGCGCAGCCCGGCACCAATACGCTCGCGCTCGCCGAGACGGATGCCGGCCCGTTCTTTGCCGGCACCGCCGCCGAAGTCGCCCGCCGCGACTATCCGCTCGCCCGCACGATTTACCTCTGCGTGGACCGGGCGCCCGACGCGCTGACGAGAAATTTTCTCCGCCACGTCCTCACCGCCGAAGCGCAGCACGCCATCGCCGCCGATGCGCAGAAATTTTTCCCGCTGCCGGCGGCAGCCCTCGCCGCCGCCCGCGCCCAGCTAAATTGATCCGTCCCCTCGTCTCCACGCTTCCCCCATGAAATCGTTCCTCACCGCCGCGCAAGTTTTCGGCTTCGTAGTTTTCTCCGCCGTTCTTCCGGCCCAAGTCGTCCGCCCCGAACTCACGGGAAAAATCTACCCCGCTTACGCGCCCGGAGAAAAGCTCGCCGGCGATTTGCGCTTCGTCGGCGAAAGCTCGGCCGAGCCGCTTTTCACGCTCTGGGTGGACGGCTTCAAGGCGCCGCAGCCCGGGGTCAAAGTTTTCGTTAAGAGCACATCGCCGCTCGCCGCTTTGCCTACCGTCGCGTCGGGCGCCTACGACATCGGCTTCCCAGCGCGCGAACTCTGGCCGTATGAAGAGGAGCTGTTTCAAAAAGCCCGCGGCTATGCGCCGACGGTCGTGCTCGTCGGTGTCGGCGCGCACCGCACGGCCGGGCTCACGCCCGCGCTCGGCGTGTTCGTCCATGCGAGCAATCCCCTCGCGCGCATCACCCTCGAGCAGCTTGACGCGATTTATTCCGACGCGCGCCGCCGCGGTGGAAAAGCGGCCTTCGTCACGTGGGGCGATCTTGGCGCGACGGGAGAGTGGGCGGCGCGCCCGATCCGCGCCTACACGCACCGCCTGCCGAACGGGATCGACTACTTCATTCAAAAGACCGTGATGCGCGGCGCGGATTTCAAGCGCACCGTTATCGAACTCCCGATGCGCCGCGGCGACCTCGGCCCCGACGAGGTGATCGCCGAGGCGGTCGCGCGCGATCCGGCGGCGATCGGGTTCGCGGGTTTCGGCGCCGTGACGGCCTCGGTCAAAACCCTCGCCTTGGCCGAGACCGCGCGCGGCCCGTTTTTATCGGGCACGCTCGAAGAAGTGGCGACGCTGCGTTATCCGTTCTCTCGCCCGATCTATATCGTGATCGACCGGCCGCCGGGCCAGCCGGTCGCGCCGAAGATCGCGGAGTTCCTTCGCTACGTCCTGAGCGCGCCGGGGCAGAACGTGTTCGCCGCGTCCGGCGGCTGGCTGCCGCTGCCGCCGGAACTCGCGCACGCCGAGCTGGCGAAACTCCGCTGAAGGTTTCTTCACTTCCGCTTCAGCATCGGTTCGGAAATTTCCGGCACGCTCCCATCACGAATCGTTCGTTCAACTCTCCGCTCCTTTCCCTCATGAAATTCCCTCGTCCCATCCTTTGCGCCCTCGTCGCTGTCGCGGCTGCCGCGCTCGTTTCCCCGGCCCGCGCCGCCGAGCGCGCGCTCGTCATCAGTGTCGACGGCATGCATGCCATCGACCTCGCGCTCTGGGTGAAGAACAACCCCGACTCCGCGTTCGCCCGGCTCGCCAAGCGCGGCGTGACTTATTCCAACGCCCGCACGCCGCTTCTCGGCGACTCCACGCCGGGCCTCGTCTCGATCGCCACCGGTGCCACGCCCGCGACCGCCGGACTCATCTACAGCCCGTTCTTCGACCGCTCGCTCGTGCCCGCAGGCGCGCCCGCCGGCACCATGGGCGCGCTCTACACGATCGACGAAAAATGGGTCCTCGACTCGACCCGCGAAGATTCCGGCGGTGGCATCGACGAGAAAAAGCTTCCGCGCGATCCGGCACGCGGCGGCGCGCCCGTTTATCCGCATGATCTCCTGCGCGTGAACACCATGTTCGAGGTCGTGAAGGCCGCCGGCGGCCGCACCGCTTGGATCGACCAGCACATCCTCTATAACGATCTCCTCAACGGTCCCTCGGGCACGGGACTCCACGACAGCATTGCGCTTGAGCGCAAAGGCACGCCGCAGACCTTTGAGGGTTTCTCCGCGCAGGACGCGCGCCGTGTCGAGATTCTCCTCCGGCAAATCCGCGGCTTCGACAGCGGCGGCCGGAATAAAGTCGGCGTCCCGAAATTGTTCGGCATGGGTTTCATCTGCTTCGGCGCCATGCAGAAATCCGAAGGCTACGCCAACGCCCGCGGGGGCATCGGAGTAAGAAACCTCCGCGCCGCGCTCAAACTCGTGGACGATTCCCTCGGCCGCATCGTCGCCGAGCTGAAGAAGGAAAAGCTCTACGACTCCACGCTCATCGTCCTCAGTTCGAAGCACGGCCAGTCCCCCATCGACGTGAAGCAGCGGCGCCTGATCGATCGCAATGTGATCCGCGACATCGTCGGGAGCGTGCAGAAGGACAACCTCGTCCACGCCGCGCTCGATTCCGTCGGGCTCCTCTACCTGAAGGATCCGTCGAAGACCAACGCGGTCGCCGACGCCCTCCGCGCGCGCGCCTCCGAGGCCGGCATCCTCAAGGTCTATCACGGCGAGCAGTTGAAACTTTTTCTCCCGCTTCCCGACACCGATCCGCGTATGCCGGACATCTTGATCCAGCCGACACTCGGCGTGTTCTACGCCGACAACCCCGAATCCCCCGTCAGCAAGGCCCTGCTCGCCGAACACGGCGGCATGTTGGACGAGGACACGCATGTCCCGCTGCTCGTCTCCTTCGCCGGCGCGCCCGGCACCGTCAGCCGCGCGCCGGTGTTCACGCACCAGATCGCCCCGACCGTCCTCGCCGCCCTCGGCCTCGACCCCGCCGCCCTCAAGGGTGTGCAGATCGAGGGCACGCCGGCATTGCCGGGGGTCGTCTGGAAAAAGTAGGCTGCACCGCGTGAACGCTCGCCCCGCTTCCTTCGCGCCGCTGTATCTCGCGGGGAGCATGCTCGCGGTCGGCGCTTCGGTCGGGGTCGATCCCGCGCTACCGCGCTATGAACCGCGACCGATCACACCGCCGCAGCACGCATCTTATCAGGCGCGCGACGGCGTGATCGCGATCGTCGGTTACAACGACATGCGGGAGATGCTCGGGGCGCTTTGCGAACGGTTCGGGGCCTTGCATCCGGGTTTCGAGTTTTCCCTCGACCTCCGCGGCACGCGCACCGGGCCGCCGGCGCTCGCGAGCGGCGTCTCCGCTCTGGCCCCCATGGGCGCGGAATTCTCGGCCCGCGAACTCGCCGACTACCGCGCGACCACGGGGGGCGATCCGCTCGTGGTCCGCATTGCCCACGCGTCGCTCGACCCGAAGGCGCTGAGCGGACCGCTGGCGATCATTGTGCATCCCTCCAATCCGTTGACGGCGATTTCGCTGGCCGATCTCGCCGGCCGCTTTGGCGGCCGTGGCGTAGCCGGCGGCCTGCGCCCGGTCGGGCTCGGTCCGGAGACGGCGCTCGGGATTTTTTTTCGCGACCGGGTGCTCGCAGGCCGGGAATTCTCCCCGGATTTTGTCGGGCTCCCGCAGTCGGCGGCGGTGGTGAAACTCGTGGGCGGGGATCCCCGTGCGATCGGATTCGCGGCGGCGGTCCGCGCGACCGCAGACGTGAAGATCCTCGCCCTCGTGCCATGGGCGGGCGGGGCCCCGGTCGCGCTGACGGAGACGAATCTTGTTGCAGGTCTTTATCCGCTCGGCCGCCACCTGTTCCTATGCGCGCGGCTGCCGCTTGAGCCGTGGGTGGGCGGATTCCTCGGGTTCGTCCTCTCGGCCGAAGGTCAGGCGATCATCGGGGCCGGCACACTGGGCTACCGCGCGCTGGGAGTAGACGAAGCGGCGGCTGGACGGGCGCGGCTTCCGGCCTTTCCCTTAACCGAAATTAAGCCGAGGTTCAGCGAACCTTAACCCGCCGATCGCATGCTCTCGGTCACGTAACCCCAATCATCGGCCGTCTGCCGTGCCCCCTATCATGAATACCCCCATGTCACTGTTCCGCACGCCCCGCTACGCCCAGCTCATCGCCGGCCTTTTCCTCCCGACGTTCTCACCGGCGCTTGCACAGACGGCAACCCCGACGAACACCGCCGATGATGTGGTCCGGCTCGATGCCTTCCAAGTGACCACGACCCTCGGTCACTACACCGACACGGTGTCTGTGTCGGCGATGAAAGTTCCGATTCCGCAGATCAATCTTCCCTTCAGCGTGCAGGGCCTCAACGCCGCCTTTTTGGCCGACGTCCGCACCTCGCGCCTCGAAGATGCGTTCGGCTACATCACCGGGCTCAACAAGCAGGGCGATGCCGCCAATCAATTTACCCTCCGCGGATTTTCGGCCGCGGGTTCCAATCTGCAAAGCCTGCAGATCGACGGCTTGCCCGGGCCCACGTCGCGGTTTGCTTCGCCGCCATCGATCAATGTCGAGCGACTCGAAGTGCTCAAGGGCCCGACGTCGGTGCTCTACGGTCAGGCCAATCCCGGCGGGTTGCTCAACGTCATCACCAAGAGCCCGCAGGCCGCCCGCCGCACGACGTTGTCCACCTTCGTCAGCACCTTCGCCGGGCAGACGAGCAGTTTCTCCGAGGCCAACAGCTACACCGTTTCGCTCGATACGACCGGGGCGATCGACGGGGCGAAGAAGTGGCTCTACCGGCTCATCGTGAGCTACGAGGATCAGGATTCGTTCCGCGATTACTACTACCAGAAGAACAAATATTTCTATCCTTCGCTGACCTACCGTTGGAGCGCGGATACTTTTATCACGTTCAAGGGTGATCTCATCCGGGAGGAGCGGCAGGCCAACGACGGGCTGGCCGTTCC
This sequence comes from Opitutaceae bacterium, assembly GCA_041689555.1. GTDB lineage: Bacteria > Verrucomicrobiota > Verrucomicrobiia > Opitutales > Opitutaceae > Tous-C4FEB. The sequence goes on from JBDNFZ010000545.1 coordinate 15,536, forward strand.
GTTTCTCAACGTCGCGCTCCTGCCGCCGGTCAACGTCTCCTACACCGCGCCCGATGCGATCGACAAGGACTCCGGCGAATCGCTGACGGCGGTCTTTCAGACGCGCGTCCTGGATCGTTGGACCGCGCGCGCCACCTACCGCGCCACCTACCACACCGACTCGCGTTCGGCCCTCGAGGCCGCCCAGCAGGCGATCGTGAGCAACGCCGCGGATTACACGCTCTCGACCATCGGGCGTCGCCTCCGCCTGCAGGAGAACGTCAAGCGCTACAATTTCGTCGACGCGAATATCTTCGGCTCGGTCGGACCGGAGACGTTCAAGCACATGGTCATCGTGGGCGTGAACGGAGGTAAGGAATGGCTCGATACCGATACCATCGCGCAAGGCGGCACCAACCCCGCGCTCACCCCGGTCAATCTCTACCGGTCCGTCCCCGATATCGGGGTCCGCTCCACGTTCCCGACCGCGTTTACCAACGCGGGACTGACGGCGCAGCGCCGGCGCCAGACCCCCTTCTGGAACTATGGGTTCTATGCCTCGGATCACATGACGCTGGGCCGATACTTCGACGCCTCCCTCGGTGTGCGTTATGACCGGCAGGATTCTTATCAGAAGACGACCGCCCGGGCGACCGGCACCGCCACCGGGTTGAAGCAGCAAGCGACGAAGACCGTCCCCTCGGCCGGCCTCGTGTTTCATCCGACGCCCGGTTTTTCGCTCTACGCGAGTTACTGCGAAGGCTTCAAGCCCCAGGCCCCCGGCAACGTCGACATCAATGACAATCCGGGGTTTCCCGCCGAGACCTCGTCACAGATCGAGTTCGGCGTGAAGGCGGATGCTTTTGATCGGCGTCTCACCGGCGGCATCGGCGTCTATGAAATCGAGAAAGAGAATGTCCTCACCGGCACCGGCACGACTTCCCCGACCGGCAGCCCGATCGCGAATCTCTCCGGGCTGCAAGAGAGCAAGGGCGTCGAGGTGAACGTCGCCTACCAACCCAGGCCCTACTGGCAGATCCAGGTCGGCTACACCTATATCGATGCGCGGGTGAAGACCTCGACCACGGCCATCCTCCGCGGCGCCTTGCTCGACAACACCCCGCGCAACGCGGCCAATTTGTGGACCCGGTATAACGTGCCGAAAGGCCCCTTCAAGGGCCTCGGCTTCGGCTACGGATTCATCTACTCCGGCCAGCGGCAGGCGATCATCACCAACGTGCCGACGACGATCACCATCAACCCCATCACCCGTGCCGTCACGGCGACCGGTCGGCTTGAGTTGCCCGGTTTTTCCCGGTCCGACCTCGCCGTCTATTATCGCCGCGGTCGCCTCGATTACGCGGTGAACGTCGGCAATATTTTCGACCGCCGTTTTATCGCCGGCGCGATCCCCGCCGACGCCACGCGGCTCAAACCGGGCGATCCGCGCAAGATCACGTTTTCGGTCAAACTGGATCTCTGAGGGCGTCCCGCCCCGCGCACCCTAAATTCGAATTCAGCGTCGGTTCAGGTGCGTTTAACGCCCGGCCTTTACCGTTCCCGCTTCACCCCGCTTGCCCCCGCGTCCCCGCTTTATTCCATGAAAATCGCCACCCGCATCCTATCCCTGCTCGCCCTGCTCGGCCTCTTCTCCGTCGTCGCGCACGCGCAGACGGCCCCCGCTCCCGCCAAGAAGAAAAACTGGACCGCACCTGCGCAAAAAATCTACGCCCAGGCGCTCGCCGACCGCATCCTCAAAGAGCATCCCGAACTCATCAGCGTCACGCTGCAGGGCAATCCGCCGGGTGCCGCCAAAGATGTTTACACCATGTTTGCCGGCTCCTTCCCCGAGCGCATCGGCAACGCCTGCGGCCCGGACGACGTCGACGTGATCCTCAAAGGCATCACCATCATCGATCCCCGTTGGCGCCGCACCAACGACCCGGCGAAGAAATTCGTGATTCTCACTCCGCTGCGCGACAAGACCGGCGAAAACGTCGGCCTGCTCGTCCTCGCCTACAAGAACGACGGGGCGAACACGAAGACCGACGACGAGTTCTACGCCGCCGGCATGAAGCTTCGCCAAAGCCTCGAGAAGAGCATCCCGGGCTTCGCCGCGCTCTTCGCACCCGCCCGGTCCTGACACGGCTCGTTGCCTGCGGCAGGAAGCCAACCCCGCTTTCGGCGTCGGATGTTCCGTGCAATCGCCGCCGATGAGCGCGGTTTTCCGACGCAGACGCGACCGGGCCATCTCAAACCACCACCCCACCCATGCCCCCGCTCCCCTCCTTCCGCCGCCGGCCCGTTCTGGCCGCGCTGCTGTTTGTTCTTGCCGCCGCCGCCGCCCCGGCCGCACCCGCCACCGTCCTCCTGCGCGTGCCGCCGGGCACACCGCTGCCCGCCGAACTCGCGCCGCAGCTCGCCCGCTGGCGGCAGTCGGGCCAGATCGCGGATGTCCTCCTGCTCACGCAGGGTCGCGCCGAAAAACCCGAACGCACCGCCAAGTTCCAAGCCTTCGCCGTCCTTGAGTTTGCCAGCGAAAAAGCCTGCGAAACCTGGCTGAATGAGGCGGCGCCGTCGCTTCCCGCCGGCCTCCGCGTGCGCCGGGCCGACGCGCTCGCGCACGGCGAACTCACGCCGCGCGACTCGCGCCGTTCCGTCTTCGTGGTCAACACCTACACGCCCACCGTCCCCGCCGCGCGCTTCACCGAGTTTGTGCTCGGCTACGTGAAACCGCTTTACGAAGCGATGCGCCGCACCCGGCACCTCGTCCGCTACACCGCCTACCTCGAGCGCGGCGCGACCGGCCAGGCCGACGCCCTCAACGTGCTCGAATACCGCGACCCCGCCGCGTTCGCCGCCATCGCCGAGACGAAAACGAAAATCCGCGAAGCGGTCGCCGCCGCCGTGCCCACCTACAACCAGTTCGACAAGATCAAGGACACGCTCCGCCTCGACGGCTACGGCACCACGGCGGGCTTCACGGAATTGCCCCGTGCCCGTGACTGACGCGCGCCGGCCGGCGGCGTGTAGTCGCGCCCGCTTCCCATGACCCCCGCTCTCCTCACCGCCCTGGCCTACGCGATGATCGTCGCGTTCATGGTGCTCATCATGACGAAGCGCCTCTCCGTGCTCACGGCGCTCGTCGTCGTCCCCATTGTCTTCGCTCTGCTCGGCGGCTTCGGGCCCTGGCTCGGGCCGATGATGCTCGACGGCGTGAAAGCCATCGCGCCCACCGGCGTGATGTTGATGTTCGCGATCCTTTACTTCAGCCTGATGATTGACGCCGGGCTGTTCGAGCCGGTCGTCAGTCGCGTGGTCAAGTTGGTCGGCGGAGATCCGGTGCGCATCTGTGTCGGCACGGCGGTGATCGCGTTGTTCGTCTCGCTCGATGGCGACGGCTCGACGACCTACCTCATCACCACCGCCGCGATGCTGCCGCTCTACCAAAAGCTCGGCCTGAGCCGGCTCATGCTCGCGTGCATCGTCATGATGGCGGGCGGCGTGATGAACATCCTCCCTTGGGGCGGACCGACGGCGCGGGCCGCCGCCGCGCTGAAGGTCGATGCCGGCGACCTCTTCGTGCCGCTCATTCCCGCGATGGTCGCGGGCGCGGCCTGGGTGGTCTTCGTCGCCTGGCGCTTCGGCTTGCGCGAGCGCGCACGCATCGGCATCGCCGACGCCGCCCTGATGGCGGAGATCCGCGCCAGCGCGGCTACGAAGGATGAGTTCGAGCGCGAGCGCGATGTGCGCCGGCCGCGGCTTTTCCGGTTCAACTGCGCGCTCACGGGCGCCCTGATGGTCACGCTCATGTTCGGCGTGCTGCCCCTCTCGATCCTCTTCATGATCGCGAGCGCGGTCGCGTTGATCGTGAACTATCCGGACTTGGAGGCGCAGCGCGCACGGTTGGCGGCCAACGCGGGCAACATCCTCGCCGTCGTCGCCGTGATCTTCGCGGCGGGAGTGTTCACGGGCATCCTCTCGGGCACAAAGATGATCGACGCGATGGCTCTGAGCGTCGTCGCCGCCGTGCCGTCGTCGCTCGGGCCCTACCTCGCGGTGATCACCGCCGTGCTCAGCCTGCCGTTCACTTTTTTTATTTCCAACGACGCGTTCTACTACGGCGTCGTGCCCGTGCTCAGCCAGGCGGCCTCGGCTTACGGCATCTCCGCCGCCGAGATCGGGCGCGCCTCGCTCATCGGCCAGCCGGTGCATCTCCTCAGCCCGCTCGTGCCGTCCACTTATCTGCTTGTCGGCCTGTGCGGCATCGAGCTCGGCGACCACCAGCGCTTCACGCTCAAGTGGACGATCGTCACGTCCTTTGTCCTGCTCGCCGTGGCCCTGCTCACGGCGGTGATTCCGGTTGCAGGCCGGGCGGGGTGACTCCGTTCCGGCCGGGTCAAATCGTCGATCATGGTCGGGGTCCCGGACCGCCGGACCGCCGCTAGCCCGGCGGCAGTTCGAAGACGATGCGCAGCCCGCGCCCGGCTGCGCCCGGCTCGGCGCGGATCGTGCCGCGGTGAAGTCCCACGATGCTGCGCGAGATGGCGAGTCCGAGGCCGCTTCCGCCCTCCGTGCCGTTGCCGAGGCGCACGAAGCGCTCGAAAATGCGTTCACGCTGGTCGGCCGGGACCCCCGGCCCGTCATCCTCGATCTCCACGCGCCACGCGGCCGCGCCGAGATCGGACCTCAGCGTGATGCTGCCTCCGGGCGGCGAGACGTTGAGCGCGTTGGCCAGCAGGTTGAGGAGCACCTGCCGGATCCATTTCGGGTCGAACGCGGCCTGGCCGTCGCCGACGATGCGGTCGGCGAACTGCATCCCGCGCGATTCGGCGAGCACGCGGGCGTCGGCGCCGAAGGATTCGAGAAACGCCCGCGGATCCTGCGCCTTGAACTGAAGCGTGATCGCGCGCGCCTCGGCCCGGGAAAGAAAAAGCAGCTCTTCGATGATCTGGTTGAGCCGCGCGATCTCCTCGAGCTGCATATGGACGGCCTCCTCCTGCACGGCGCTGAGGCCGCCCTCCAGCGCCAGCTTCTCGGCTTGGAGGCGCACGAGGGAGAGCGGCGTCTTCAGCTCGTGCGAGGCCTCGGCGGTGAAGCGGCGCGTCTGGTTGAAGGCCGCCTCGAGGCGGTCGAACATCCGGTTGAGCAGACGCGCGAGGTTGGCGATTTCGTCGTCGCCGTCGCCGACGTGAATCCGCTCGCCGAGATTGTCGGAGCCGATGCGGGCGGCGGTCGCCTGGATGAGGCGGACCGGCCGCAGCGCCAGCCGGCTTAACCCGTAGCCGACGAAGGCGCTCACGACAAACATGACCGCGAGGAGCGCGTAGAAGCTGCGCTCGTAGCCGATCATCACCGAGCGGATGTGGCGCTTGGAAGTGGCGATCACGAGCGTGAGCGGGCCGAGGGAAAATTCGCCGGCGCGCAGTTCGGGCAAGCCCTCCACGGGGGCGTTGTAAACGCTCCGGCCGGCGATCCGCGGGATACCCTGACCGCGGAGATTGTTCGAGCGGTAGAGCAGGCCGCCTTCCTCCATGTAGACTTCGACGTAGAACAGCACCGAGTCGTGCACGACGCCCTCGCGCATCCGTTCGCGCACCGCCTCCGGCGCGAGGACGCCGGGTTCGGGCACCAGGCGCGTCTTTACCTGCTCGAACTCGGCGGCGTTGAGCAGGTCGAGCGCGTGGATGGCGTGGCGCTCGAGGAAGTAGCTGCCGGCCTGAAAGAGGCACGCCAGCGTCGCGGTCGAGGCGAGCGCATACCAGAAGGCCAGGCGGACTCCGATCGATTTCACAACAACTGATAGCCCACGCCGCGCACCGTTTTGAACAGGGTCTGGGCGCCGCCGGTTTCGAGTTTCCCGCGTAGTTTGCTCATGTAGACGTCGAGGAGGTTGGTATCGACGTCGTAGTGCGACTCCCAGATTTTCTCGGAGATCAAGGTGCGCGGTAAAATACGGCCGGTGTTGTGGAGAAACACCTCCAGCAATGCGAACTCCCGGCTCGTCAGCTCCACGGCGGCCCCGTTGAGCGTGACCGTCCGCCCGAGGAGATCCATCCGCAGACCCCGGTGCTCGAGCACCGTCTCCTTGGCCGAGGAGTGCCGCCGTAACAACGCCCGCACGCGGGCGAGGAGTTCTTCAAGGGAAAAAGGCTTGGCCAGATAGTCGTCGGCGCCGCGGTCCAACCCTTGGATGCGATCCTGCACCGTATCGCGGGCGCTCAGGATCAGGACCGGCTCGTTGAAACCGCCGCGCCGCCATTCGTGCAGCAGATCGAGTCCGTCGCCGTCGGGCAGGCCCAGATCGAGAATAATGGTGTCGTAATGGGTCTCGCACAGGGCGTCCCGCGCGGCGGCGCACGTTTGCACCCAGGTCACCGTATACGTGTGCTCGGCGAGACCTTTTTTTAGAAACTGACCGAGGCGGCGCTGGTCTTCGACGATGAGAATTTTCACGGGGCGAATGACGATCTTCGGCAGGAGTTTGCCCGCATCGCGCCGGTCCCGGCGAGGGCAATCTCGGTGAAAATAATTTCAGGCGGGATTAATCCGGGCTTTGGCCGATGGTGGGATAGTGGTCGCATGGTTCTCCCCTGCTTTCAGCGTAGAAGCCTCGCGCTGCTCTTCATCGCTTTCGTGCCTCCGCTGTCGGCGTCGCGAAGCGGGCTCAATAACGTGCCGATCGCCGATGTTTCCGCCGACGGCACGGCGAATGTCCAAGGCTACTCGGCCTTTGGCGAAGACCGGAAACCGTCGTTTCTCACCGGATTGCGCGCGGGCTTTGCGCCGTTCGGCCAGCGTCTGGAAGCCGGCTTCGATACCCGGTGGAAGCCGGGCGTGGCCGTGCCGGTATTCTTCAACGCCAAATGGGCCTCCAGCTGGGACAAGGCGTGGCCGATGCTTGGCGTCGGCATCGCCAATTTGGCCGCCCGCGCCCAGGACCGCGACCGGCTGGGCCAGCCCCAAACCTACGGGGTCTTAAGCCGTGATTTCGGTTTCGCGCGGCTCCACGCGGGCTACGCCTTGCAACGCCGGAACCGGGCGATGTTTTTCGGGCTGGATCGCTCTTGGTTGGTCGGCGGCCGCAAACTCACGTTTCGTTCGGACCTCACCGAGATCCAAGACGCCGGCCAATGGCTGGGGAGCGCGGGCTTCACGTTCAAGCTCACGGATGCGCTCGGGATGGAGCTCTGGGAAAGCAAGCCGAGCGAACGGGGCAAGGCCTACACCACGTTCAAGCTCGGCTATTCGTTCAAGCGTTGAACGCTGGAACCGTCGATCCCCGGGCGAGCTTCACGGGGAGCGTTGCGCGAGTTTCCAGCCCGCATAAACGCCGAGAACGCTGCCGAGGCCGCTGAGCAGGAAATTGGCAAAGAAGCCGAACCCGCATTGTTCTCCCGACCACCACCCTATGTATCCGCCAAGGGTGATGCCGGCGAAAATGCAGAGCTTGCTCACGGCGCTCACTTTCCCGTGATCCTGTTTGCACGCGAAGGAATTCCGGGTCGACGGTTGCGGATGCGGTCGGAGGACGGACCGGGTGGAAACGGCCTCGGGGAAACTCAAGAAAGACATCTTTACCTTTTGCGTCCCGGCATTCTGGATAATTGGCTTCCCTATGAAGATTATCCCCGCCCGCACCCTTCGTTACACGGCCGCACTCCTCGCGGCCTCCGTTCTTTTCCCTTACATCACCCGCGCTCAAGTCGCCCCCGCCGCGCCGGCGATTGAGACCGTCAAGCTCGAGGCCTTTACCGTCACGGGCTCGAACATCCGCCGCATCGACCAGGAGTCCACGCTGCCCGTTTCCGTGATCGATTTTGACGACATCGAGGTGCGCGCCGCCCCGACCGCCGCCGAGTTGCTCCAACTCCTGCCCAACGGCGGCGTGCTCTCGCTCTCCGAGACCAACGTCCTCGGCGCCGATGCCCGCGGCGACAACACTTCCCTCAATCTCCGCGGTATCGGCTCCGGCAACACCCTCGTGCTCGTCAACGGCCGCCGCCTCGCGCCGCACCCGATCAGCCAGGCCGAGGGCGGCGTGCCCTCGCTCGCGGTCAACGTCAACCAGCTCCCCGTCGCCGCGATCAAGCGCGTCGAGGTCCTGCGCGACGGCGCCTCGGCCATCTACGGCGCCGATGCCGCCGCCGGCGTGGTCAATACCATCCTCCGCCGCGATTACGACGGCTACGATGTCTCGCTGCGCGGCAGCCTCACCCAAAACGGCGGCGCCGAGGATTGGCGCGCGACCGTCGGCGGCGGCGAACTTTTCAACGGCGGCAAGACCAGCTTGATCGCCATGATCGACGTCTACCACCGCGAGCTGCTCGGCACCAGGGACCGCAAGTTCTCCCGCGACTC
>JBDNFZ010000546.1:0-8640 GCA_041689555.1 Opitutaceae bacterium
CTCTACCGGGTGCCGCGCGAGGCCTGTCCGCTCAAGCTCGCGCCCACCGCCAGCACCACCGCCGCCCTCGCCCTCGGCGACGCCCTCGCCATGGTGCTCCTCGAGTCGCGCGGCCTCACCCGCGACGACTTCGCCAAATTCCACCCGGCCGGCAATCTCGGCCGCGTGCTCCTCCTGCGCGTGCGCGACATCATGCGCACCGCCGATCGCCTGCCCGTCGCCCCGGAGACCGTCACGTTGCAGGAGGCCATCCTCGCCATGACCAAGGCCAAGAGCGGCAGCATCGCCCTCGTCCACCCCCGCACCCGGCGCCTCACCGGCATCCTCACCGACGGCGATTTCCGCCGCAGCGCCCTCACCGGCCCGGGGTTCCTCGCGCAACCCGTCGCGACCTTCATGACCCGCACGCCCAAGACCATCTCGGCCGACGCCCTCGGCGTCGACGCGCTGCGGCTTTTCGCCTCGCTCAAGATCGACGACCTCATCGTCATCGACCCGCAGGGCCGGCCTGTCGGCCTCGTCGACGGTCAGGACCTGCCCAAATTCAAGATCGTGTGAACCCGCCCCCCCTCCGCATCGCGATCATCGGCCTGGGCGGCTTTGCCGGCTCCCACCACAACGCCGTCGCCCGCCTCGAGGAGCGCGGCCACGCCCGGCTCGTCTGCACCTGCGATCCGCGCGCCGAGGCCTTTGCCCACGAACGCGAGGTCTGGCGTTTCGCCGCCCGCGGCGTGAGCGTCTTCCCCGATTACCGCACGATGCTCGCCGCCTGCGCGCGCGACCTCGACCTCGTCGTCGTGCCCACCCCGATCAACCTCCACGCCGAGATGCACGCCGCCATCACCGCCCTCGGCCTGCCCGTCTATCTCGAGAAGCCGCCCACCCTCGACCACGCCGAGCTCGAACGCATGATCGTCGCCGACACCCGCGCGGCCAAGTCCTCCCTCGTCGGTTTCAACTTCATCGTCGAGCAGCCGCGTCTGGTCCTCAAGCAGCGCCTGCTTGCCGGCGACTTCGGCGCGCTGCGCGGCACCAGGCTCAGCGCCCTCTGGCCCCGCCCTGCGAGTTATTTTCAACGCAACAACTGGGCCGGCCGGCTCATGATCGACGACCGCCCCGTCCTCGATTCCTGCCTCGGCAACGCCATGGCCCACTTCGTCCACAACATGCTGTTCTGGGCCGGCACCGCCGGCCTGCACACTTGGGCCCAACTCGCCGCCGTGCGCGCCGAGCTCTACCGCGCCCACGCCATCGAGGGTGCCGATACCTTTTTCGTCGAGGCCGACACGACCGCGTCGGTGAACATGCGCTTCGCCCTTTCCCACGCCTGCTCCGGCCAGGCCTCGCACAACGAGACCGTCATCTGCGAACACGCCGTGCTGCACTACGCGGTCGGCAGCCATATCGAGATCCGATGGCGCGATGGCCGCGTCGAGCGGAGCACCCCGGAGCCCTTCGACGGCCTCGAATGCAACCATCTCGACTATTACCGCTATCTCCGCGGCGAGATCCCCCGCCCCGCCACCACGCTCGTCGACTCCCGGCCCTTCGTCGCCCTGAACGACCTCGCCCACATCTCCAGCGGGAGGATCGCGCCGATTCCCGCCGCCTTCGTCAGCGGCGAGCGCGACGAAAAGGAGCAGAAGGATTACATCACCGTCGCGGGGATGAACTCCGCTTTTGATTCGTTCCTTGCCCACGGCCACTGGCCCGGCGCCAACGGCTGGGGCCACCCCGGCGGAGAGATCACCACTCCCGCCGACCTGCCCCGCTTCGACGCCACCGTCCGCACCCTGGCCGCCAAATAAGTAGGGCGGACTTCAGTCCGCCCCCCTGCACCGCGCCCGTCGCCCGCCCTGTTTTCAGCCCTGCCCGCGTCGCGCCGTCCCCCTGCCTGCGCCCGACCGAACCGCGCCACCCGCTTTACTCCCCGCATCCTCCGGGCCACCGTTTCTTCACTCCCACTCCCATGCCCACGCCCCCCTTCGTTTACCAGGACCCGTTGCCCCTCGGTGCCGACGACACCCATTACCGCTTCCTCACCAAGGACGGCGTGAGCACCGCCGCCTTCGAGGGTCGCGAGATCCTCAAGGTCACGCCCGAGACCCTGGCCTATCTCGCGCAGCAGGCCTTCCACGACACCTCGTTTTTTCTGCGCTCGAAACACGTCGCGCAGGTCGCCGCCATCCTCGCCGACCCCGAGGCCTCGCCCAACGACCGCTACGTCGCGCTCACGCTCTTGAAAAACGCCGAGATCGCCGCGCGCGGGATCTTGCCCATGTGCCAGGACACCGGCACCGCCACCGTCGTCGGCAAAAAGGGCCAGCAAGTCTGGACCGGCGCCAACGACGCCGAATGGCTCAGCCGCGGCGTCTACGACTGCTTCACGAAGGAAAATCTCCGTTATTCCCAAGTCGCCCCGCTCGATCTCTGGAACGAGGTCAACACCGGCACCAACCTGCCCGCGCAGATCGACCTCTACGCCACCGAGGGCGCGCAGTATGAGTTCCTCTTCGTCGCCAAGGGCGGCGGCTCGGCCAACAAGTTGTTTCTCTACCAGGAGACCAAGGCGCTCCTGAATCCCAAGAGCCTCGAAAAATTCGTCACCGACAAACTCCAATACCTCGGCACCAGCGCCTGTCCGCCCTACCACCTCGTTTTCGTGCTCGGCGGCACCAGCGCCGAATCGTGCGCGAAGGTGCTCAAGCTCGCCACGACCAAGTATCTCGACGCGCTCCCCACCACCGGCAACGAACACGGCCGCGCCTTCCGCGATCTCGAGTGGGAAGCGAAGATCCTCGGGATCGCGCAGAACTCCAAAATCGGCGCCCAGTTCGGCGGCAAATACTTCGCCCTCGACGTGCGCGTCGTCCGCCTGCCGCGCCACGGCGCAAGCTGCCCCGTCGGCATGGGCGTCTCCTGCAGCGCCGACCGCAACATCAAGGCCAAGATCACCAGGGACGGCGTCTTCCTCGAGGAGATGGAAACCGACCCCGGCCGGTTCATCCCCGAGGCCGACCGCCGTTTTAAGGACGACCAGATCGTGAAGATCGATCTCCGCCGCCCGATGGCGGAGATCCTCGCCGAGCTTTCCAAATATCCCGTCACCACCCGCGTCTCCCTCACCGGCCCGATGATCGTCGCCCGCGACAGCGCGCACGCGAAATTGCAGGAGCGCATCGACGCCGGCCTCGGCCTGCCGCAATATATCAAAGACCATCCCGTTTACTATGCCGGGCCCGCCAAAACGCCCGCCGGTTACGCCTCCGGCTCCTTCGGTCCCACCACCGCCGGTCGCATGGACAGCTACGTGAACGGCTTCCAGTCCCTCGGCGGTTCGATGGTCATGCTCGCCAAAGGCAACCGCAGCCAGGCCGTCACGAAATCCTGCAAAACCCACGGCGGATTTTACCTCGGTAGCATCGGCGGCCCCGCCGCGATTCTCGCGCAGGACAACATCAGGAAAGTCGAAGTCCTCGAATATCCCGAACTCGGCATGGAAGCCATCTGGCGCATCGAAGTGGAAGATTTCCCCGCCTTCATCCTCGTGGACGACAAGGGCAACGACTTCTTCGTGAACCACTGCGGCATCTGCGTGCCGGCATAAGCCGGAAAATCAGTCGGCTTTCAATTCTGCGGCCGGCCCGCCCGCTCCGCCAACTGCGCCCGATAGAGGCTGCGCGGTTCGACCGGCGTCCCTTCGCTTTCCCACCAGCCCGACGGGCGCGGAAACGCTTCCTTCCCGCGCTTCCCGACGAAACCGATGGCGAAGTTCTGCGCCGTCGGCGGTTGCTGGCAGATGAGCGACCCGCGGCTGTTCCACACCACGTAGTTCGCGCCCGCCCAGCCGTGGCCGCTGCCCATCCACTGGCGGTCCTGGATCGCCATCTGTGCGTCGACGTTGTCGTAGAGTCCGCCCACCGACCAGCGGTGATGCGGCTCGCTCGTCGCGTAGTCGCGTTCCGAACGGCAATCCAGAAACACATTGGGCCCCGCCACGCGCGCGCCGAAGACAAAGGCATGCCGCGCTCCCCGCGCATAGCACCTCTGCACGAGCACCAGCTGCCCGTTTACGTCGAAGGGATAGCGCCGTCCGCCCGTGATCACGGAGACGGGATCGAGCGCGTTGCAATCCTCGATCGTCACCCATTTTGCCCGGCCCGTCACCGTGGCGATCCCGTGATAAAACGAAACGCTCGTCAGTCGCCGCGCCCAGGCATTCTTAACCGCCCCGAACGCGACCAAGTGCGTCGCGTGCTCCTCATCCACGAACACCCGCTCCCCCGCCGCCTCCGCCGTCTTGTCCGGGTCAAAGACCGAGACCGCGCGCAGCGACTCGACGCCGCACCGCTCGATCCGCCCCGCATCGTCGACGCCCACAAGGGCCCCGCCGCCCCATCGCCGCTCGATGGCACACGTGATCGGCGCGTCCACCGTCACGCGGTCGCCGTCGATGGCCGTGATCACGCGGTCAAACTTCAGGTCAAACGGCGTCCATTGCTTCGTTGCCGCGGGATCCGCCGCGCGTAACGCGATCCGGTCCATCCCGATCTCGGAAATCCACGCCGCATTGCCCCGGCGGACGACCCACACACCCTGCCCCACCCTGAAACCCTCCGCCGATCGCACCGAGAAGCTCCGCGCACCGACCGGCACATAATCATCCACCACCTCGACCGCCGCCTTCCCGTCTTCTCGCGCGCTGCGGTTTTCCCCGATCTGCACCAGCACTTGTTGTTTCCGCGCCGTGGCCGTGATGACCGTGCCGTCCTCGCCGTCGCCCTCGCCCCGCAGCACCATCCCGCTCTTCGGCAATTTCAAAACCGTGCCGCAGCGATACGCTCCGCGCTTCAACAACACCGCGCCCCGCAACCCATCCGCGCCCGGCGAGAGTTTCGCCACCCGGTCGAGCGCAGCCTGGATGCGCGGACCGTCGTCACCGTTGCCCGGCTGAGGCTCGAGAGTTTCCCGCACGTCCGCAGAGGGCAGCGCCACACCGCCGCCGCCAAAACCGCAGCGGGAAAAATCCGGCAAGATGTCGCCACGCTCCGTGTAGGCCGTGTAGCGCAGACGGCTATCGGCTCCGGTTGAAACCAACGACGAGTGGCCGGGAGTTGTGCCGGGCAGGGGCAACTGCGCCGAGGCCGTGCCCGCAAGCCCGGCCAGGAATACCCACGAACGCATAAAGCCAAGGATCATACCCGGAGTGACGCACCGTGCCGAAGAAAGGCTCACCCCATCACGGTCACGATGACCGTCCGTTCGTGCGGCGCCCGCCGGTGCTCCCACAGGAAGATTCCCTGCCATGTCCCGAGGAGCAGACGTCCGTCGGCAAAGGGCACGCTCTCGCTGGTCCGGGTGATCGCCATCTTGATGTGCGCGGGCATGTCGTCGTCACCCTCCGTCGTATGCTCGAAGTGCGGGTCGTTCGGCGGCACCAGCCGATCCAGCCACGCTTCCAAGTCACGGCGAGCGGACGGATCGGCATTCTCCATCAGCACCAGACTCGCGCTCGTGTGCCGGCAAAACACCGTCGCGATCCCGTGTGTCAGCCCGCTGCGGGCGACCGCGCGCGCCACCTCTTCGGTGATTTCAAGCAGTCCGGCCCCATGCGTCCGCAACTTGAGGGTTTCGTGCACGACAGCCATTTCCCGAGTCAAGCGATCGCCCGCGCACCGAACAAGCCCGCGGGCGTCATCGTCTCACATCGCTTGACCCGGGCAAAAAAGAGCCGGGCCAAAGTGCCCGGCCGATTCGTTTCCCAGAAGAAACACTCCTCAAAACTTGACCATCAACCGGTCGCCCCCGAGCCCAAGGCGACTCACACCGGACTCGTAAAGCCGTTGGTCCGCAATCCGACTGGCCAGCCGCTCGCTGCTGCGTGCCGCGACCGGCTTCGCACTCGCGATGGCCGGAAGGGCGGTGCCCAGATACCGGGCGCGCCGCACATCCGAGGGCGCCTTCATCTGGGCGAGAGGATCGACGACGGGCTGACGCGCCGGCAGGACCCGGCTTTCAAATCCCTGCGAGGCCGCGGCCATTAAGGTGCGGTTACCAAACACGGACGCGATTTCCTGCGCGCCCGAAAAAATCTCCGAAATCGACCGAGCTGACGGACTTAAAATCGCTCCGTTTTCCTCCGTTCCGCCGATCAAGGCGACCATGGCTGAAACCGGCCGGATTTCCTCGCCGGACGATCCCTCGCCGGCTCCCAACCTTGCCTGCTCGGCTACCGTCGCAACCGGACGCACGTCGGGAGCCGCGTCGCGGGCACTCGCGATTTCAATGACGTTGCCATCCGGACTTTCGGGGCGCGGTTGCGTCGAAAATTCCAACACCGGCGTCGCCAAGCCCGCCTCGGGCACGGCGGTCCGGTATTCGCGGACACTGAGGAAGGTGAGAGCAAGAATCGCCGAAGCCCCCATCGGGAGGTGGTAGCGGGCGACGCCGGCGATCGCACGGGCCGGAAGAGTGCGCCACCAAGGGCGCTCAACCACCAAGGCGGCGAGCTGCTTGGCGCGTAATTCGCGGTCAAATTCCAACCAAAAGGACGGGGCCGGACGCTCGGCGCGCTTGAGGCGCAACAAATCTTCCAAAGTAACGGTGGTCTTCTCGCGGTCGGACTTCATCGGCGCAGGTAAGGCTGCAGCTCGGCCTGCAACAATTGTTTGGCGTAGTGGAGGCGCGAGCGCACGGTGCCGACCGAGGAATCCATGATTTCGGCGATCTCTTGATGGCTCAGGCCTTCGATTTCGAATAATGTCACCACGGTGCGATGTTTGGTAGACAGTTTTTGCATCGCTTCGTTCAATTTTTCCTGAAGTTCACGGGCGTAGGTATCGCGTTCTGCCCCGCTCGTATCGGTGAGCGCAGCGATGATCTCGCGGGACACCGGCTGATCCGTGTCCATCGCCTCCAGACTGAAAAACGACCGAAGCCGATGTTTCCGCAGATGGCTGAGCGCCGTATTGACCCCGATCCGGTAGAGCCAGGTGAAAAACGAAGACTGGCCGCCAAACCGGTTGATCGACTGAAATGCCTTGATGAACGTGTCTTGGGTGAGATCGGCGGCATCCTCGCGGTTGGAGGTCAGGTGATAGACGATACCGAGGACGCGTTCGCGATATTTGAGGATCAACCGGTCGAACGCCGCCACATCGCCGGCCTGCACCAACCGCACGATCTCCATATCGGCATCCGCCTCCTGCGCGCGCTCCGGGGAGGCGACGAGGGTTTTGCCGATGACCTTGGAAGCATCCATGACGGAGGGGATGAAACCCGCCCGGCCCCGGGGAGCAAACGGAAAGTAAGCCGTCTCCCGAACTGGGTTCACCTGCCGGTTGGCGGTAGGCCAGCTCGCTGGCGAGCGTTCCGGTGGCTGTGCGCTCGCAAGCGAGCTGCCTACAGATGCGGGTGCGATTCATCGCCAACTCGGAGTGCGCCCCCCGCAGTCTCAACCCGGCAAGAGGAAGTGGAACTCGCACCCTTCGCCCGGCTCGCTCGTGCAAGCAATGCTCCCGCCGTGGGCGACGATAATCTCGCGGGCGATCGCCAGGCCGAGGCCGGCGCCACTTTTCGTCTGGCCCGGCTCGCGATAGAAACGGTCAAACACGCGGGCCAGACTCTCGGGAGGAATTCCCGGCCCGGTATCCCGAACCGAGAAACGCACGAAGCCGAGCGGCGCGGGCGCGGCTGCAAGCGTGATGACGCCTCCCTCCGGACTGAATTTCGCCGCGTTTGAAAGCAGGTTGATGAAGACGTGGCGGATGCGGACGGGATCGACGTGGAGCGCACCCAACTCGGCGTCGCACCGGACGTCCAGACGCGCGCCGGCCGTCGTCACGAAGCCGCGCACCTCGGCCGCAATCTCCGCGAGCAGGTCGGCGACACGGATTTCCACCCGGTCGAGGGCGGTGGTGCCGGCCTCCAAGCGCGCGAGGTCGAGCAGGCTGTCGAGGATGCGGAGCAACCGGTCGGCGTCATCGCGGGCGGTCTCGAGCAAGTCGCGTTGCGCGGGTGCGAGCTTACCGACGTTTTCTTCCAAAAGCAGGTAGACGGCGAGGCGCAGACTGGTGAGCGGCGTCTTCAACTCGTGGCTGACGGTGCCGGCGAGGTTGGTCTTGGCATCGTCGAGCAGGCGGAACTTGGTCACGTCCTGCAAAATGACCGCCGCGCCCTTGAAGCCCGTGACCTTGTCGCCGATCGCGAGGATGCGCGGGAGGTAGTGCCGTTCCTCGCGGGCGACGCGCAGAGTGACCACCTGCCGGTAATCGGTCGGCAGGTAGTGGTCGCCGCCGGCCAGCACTTGGCGAAGCGGCTCGGCGAGCTCGGGCGGGAACGGCGCGGGAAAATCCGGCGATTGCACGAGGCGCTCGGCGGCGGGGTTCCGGACCTCGTGGTTGCCCGCACTATCGAGCACGAAGACCGGGTCGGGCGCGGAAGTGAGCGTCGCTTCCATAGTGCGTTGGGTGCGGAGCACCTTGGCAAGGGTCGCCTCGCGATAGGCGCGGAGCTTGGCGGACATTTCATTGAACGCGCGCGCGAGCCGGCCGAGTTCGTCGCGCGAGCGTTCGGGCACCTCGCGGTCGAGATCGCCCTCGCCGATGGCCAGCACCGATGCCGTCAGCTCTTGCAACGGGC
>JBDNFZ010000547.1:0-2840 GCA_041689555.1 Opitutaceae bacterium
CGCGCCCATCTCGGGAGCTTTCATCTTCAGAAGACCCTGCATGAGGGCGTAGGCCTCACAGATCATCTGCATGTCGCCATACTCGATGCCGTTGTGGACCATCTTCACGTAGTGGCCGGCGCCGTTTTCGCCGATGTAGGTAGCGCACGGGACGCCGCCGACGATGGGCTTGCCGGGGACGGCGCCGGTGAGGGGCACGCCGGTCTTGGCGTCGACCTTGGCGGCGATGGCGTTCCAGATCGGGGCGAGTTCCTTGTAGGCGGCGGCGTCGCCGCCGGGCATGAGGGCCGGGCCGAAGCGGGCGCCATCTTCGCCGCCGGAGACGCCGGAGCCGATGAAGCGGAGACCTTTTTCCTTCAGCGCTTTTTCGCGGCGGATGGTGTCGGTCCAGAGGGCGTTGCCGCCGTCGATGATGATGTCGTTGCCTTCAAGAAGGGGGACGAGGCTGTCGATCACGGCATCGGTGGCCTTGCCGGCCTGGACGAGGATGACCATCTTGCGGGGCTTCGCGAGGGAAGCGACGAACTCCGGGAGCGTCTTCGCGCCGATGAGACCGCCGGGAGTGTGGGGGTTTTCGGCGACGAACTTCTCGGTCTTCTCGGTCGTGCGGTTGTAAACCGTGATCTTGAAGCCATGGTCGGCGATATTCAGGGCGAGGTTCTGACCCATCACGGCGAGGCCGATGAGTCCGATGTCGGAGTGAGTTTTGGCCATAAGAAGGCCAGAGGGTTACCCTGCGAGTCGGGTGAAACCAAACAGTTTTTTCGGCCGGGATCGTTTTTCTCCGCGCCGGCCCGGTGCGCGGGGCGCGTTCAAGGGTTGGGCGCTTTCTGCTGCTTGGCGTTGTAGCCGGCCTTGGTCGGAAAAAACCCGGAGATCTTGTCGACGAAGGGCGTCAGGAACTTCGGTTCGTTGCGCTCATAGACCCAGTTGAAGCCGACGATTGAAATCACCAATGTTCCGACGACCGCGAGCACCACCTTGTTGGCCCCGGCGAGCTTCCGCAGCACAACGACCAGAGCGACGAGCAACAGGACCGCCAGACCGAGATTGATCCAGAACTCGGTCGGGATCTTCCCGAGTTTTTCTGCGACGGTGACGGCAAGGACTAACATGCGGGGAATGAAGACCCAACGTTCCGGCGACACGAGACGAAAGGCGGGCGCTCAGCGGAAATGCCTAGATTTTTACCCGGTCGGCGTGGTCGCCCCGGGTGGCGCAGTTGATCCAGGCGGTCGCGCTGTCGGCGTAGTGCTCTTTTTTCCAGATGGGCGCGCGCGCCTTGGTCTCGTCGATGAGATAGCGGCAGGCGTCAAACGCCGCGCCGCGATGCGCAGCCGTCACGCCCACCCAGACCGCGAGGTCACCAAGGTTGAGCGCGCCGACGCGGTGGACGCAGACCGCGCCGCGAATCGCGAATTTGGCCCGGGCCTCGGCGAGGATGCGCGCGCCCTCCTTCTCGGCGAGCGGCGCGTAAGCCTCGTAGTCGAGCGCGAGCACAGGGTGGCCTTCGTTGTGGTCGCGCACCCAGCCCTCGAAGGTCACGCAGGCGCCGGCGTGGGTATCGGCGAGTGTGCGCTGGAGCGCCGCGGGATCGAGCGGTTCGGCGGAGATGCGAAACATGGCGTGATTCGGCGTGATATGCGTTTAACCGCCCGCGACCGGCGGAATGAATACCACGCTCTGCCCCTCGCGCAGAGGCGTGTCCCAAGCGACGAATTCCTCGTTGATCGCCGCGCGCACGCGGTCCGGGGGCAACGTGAAGCCGTGGCGGGCTCGCAATTCTTCGTAAAGCGCGACGGCGGTGGGCGCGGGGGTGGCGAGGGTTTCCCGGGCCAGCCCGCGTTGCTCGCGGAGGATGGCGAAATATTGGATGTGGACGGTGATCACAGCAGGCCGGGACGGAGAGAGGGGGCGGTTGGGCGGGCCTAGGCCGAGTGAAAGTCGCTCTTGCCGCCGGTTTTCTCCCGCAGGCGAACGTCCTTGATGACGATGCCGTGCGAGACGGCCTTGCCCATATCGTAGAGCGTGAGCGCTGCGACCGTCGCGCCGGTGAGCGCTTCCATTTCTACGCCCGTCTTCGCGTGGGTTTCGGCGGTGCAGGTGATGATGACCTCGGCCGAGCCGTCGGCGGCGGGCGGGCGGCTCTCGATCTGGATTTTGCAATCGTCGAGAGGCAGGGGATGGCAGAGCGGGATGAGCTCGCTCGTTTTCTTCGCGCCCATGATGCCGGCGAGGATCGCGGTCTGGAAAACCGGTCCCTTCTTCGTCGCGATGTCGCCGTCGCGGAGGAGCGTCGCGAGCGCAGGCGGGAGTGCCACCACCGCCGTTGCCGTGGCGACGCGGTGGGTGAAGGCCTTGGCGCCGACGTTGACCATCGCGGGCTGACCTTGGGCGTCGAGGTGGGTAAGCATGGCGGGAAACGTTCGGTGCGGATCGCCCGGGCGCAAAACGAATCGGGCGCCTACCCCCACGGCGTGAAGGGCACGAGGGTGCCCGCCGGAAACTCGTCCCGCTCCGCCGGCAGCTCCACAAAGCCGTCGGTGCCGACCAGTCCCGCGAAGTCCCCGGAGGTATTCACCGCGTCGGGCGTGGCCAGCAGCTCGGCGCGCGGTCCGCTGCTCAATTTTACGGGTAACAGACACGCGAGCTTGGGCTTGAACGTCACGGGCGTCGCCAGAGCCACCGTGCGCACCGCGGCCGGTGTCGCCCCGCTCGCGTGGGCCAACGCCGGCAGCACGTAGCGGTGCAGGCAGGTGTAGCTGGAGACCGGGTTGCCCGGCAGCGCGAAGACCGGGGTCGAACGCGCGCTCAGCCCGAACCAAAACGGTTTGCCCGGC
>JBDNFZ010000548.1:0-8326 GCA_041689555.1 Opitutaceae bacterium
CGGCAACGTCCTCCGGGACTATCTTACGGATCTCTTTCCCATCTTGGAGGTGGGCACGAGCGCCAAGATGCTTTCCATCGTTCCGCTGATGAACGGCGGAGGCCTCTTCGAAACCGGTGCCGGAGGTTCTGCCCCGAAGCATGTCCAGCAGTTCCTCGAGGAGAACTTTTTGCGCTGGGACAGCCTGGGCGAGTTCTTCGCCTTGGCTGCATCGTTCGAGCATCTGGGAATCACACAGAACCACGCCAAAGCAAAAATCCTCGCGGAAACGCTCGACGAGGCCAACGGCAAGTTCCTTGAAAACGACAAATCGCCGGCACGGAAGGTCGGAGCGGGGTTCGGCAACCGCGGCAGCCACTTCTATCTGGCTTTTTATTGGGCGCAGGCGCTCGCCGCGCAAACCAAGGACGCCGATTTAAAGAAGGTGTTTAGCCCGGTTGCCGTTGAGTTCGCACGCTGCGAAACGCAGATCGTCTCCGAATTCATCGCGGTCCAAGGCCGGCCCGTGGACATAGGAGGGTATTACAAACCCGACGAGGCAAAGGCGGTTGCCGCCCTTCGTCCCAGCAAAATCTTCAACTCGATTCTCGCGACGATCTGAAACGGCGCGGCGTCGACCGCCGCCGCTGCAATGGCCCGAGCACTACCTTCGGCGATTCGGGTTGTTCGTGCGTTAAGCTTATCCAGTCGGGAGTCGTTGGTAGAACAAACTCACGAGATGCTACCTAAAGTCCCGCTATTTGGCCAGAAGCTGACGTGAGACCGACCCGAGCACCCGATCAAGGGAGGGCCAGCAACTCTTCCGCCGTCCATTCCTTGCGATTCCCTTCCTTGGCACGGATGGCGGCCACGAGTTCGGTAGAGATCGGCGCCGCTGCATTGCCCCATTCTTGACGGATATAAGTCAGCACTGCGGCGATTTTGTCGTCGCTCCAATTATATCCGGAGCCGGCGACTCTTCCGAAAACCGGCATGGCTCCGTTGTAATTGTTACCCAAGACTTGGATAGGTCCTTTGAGGCCATGGACAACGATCCGCACCAGACGTTCTTCAGACCCGAGAACCCATTCGGCACCGGCAAGCGGGGGGTTGACGCCCGCGATCCCTTTACCGTCGGGGAGGTGGCACGCTACACAGGCCGCAATATACTGCTTCTTGCCCAGAACGAGCGGGTCAATCGCAGCTACCACCTCAACGCCCTTCGAGGGAAGGGCATTCTCATCGAAAATCTTGGGATCAAAATGACCGGAAAACCGCCCCATATAGGATCCGGACCACATAATGAGCGCGCTGAAACTGAAAAGAAGCGCCAAAGGGACAAGATTGAATCTGCCTTGCTCATCGGGTTGTTTACCGGAGGCCTTTTCATGCGACGCGATGAGATCGGCGTCACTGAGACCAGGCGCGAGAGGCTTTTGCGGCGGCTCTGAATCGTTCAGGTTACTCATTTGATGCCTCCCTCGGTTTTTTTCGCAGCCTTCACGAAGGGTCGCGATTCGGGATAGTCATAGACAGTATTCAAACTCAGGAGGTAAGCGACCAACACCTGCGCCCGTTCACTGGGCACAACCGCCATACCGGAGGCCGGCGCGAGGTTCCCGGTCAGCTTAAGCGCCTTGGCCGGGACTTGGCCGGAAACTTTTACCGTTTCAAAAAGAAAGGCGTGCGCCGGCATGGCCCCTTGTCCTGCGTAAAGCAGTTTCATCAAATCTTCGGCGTCCAGCGCGCTGGGTTTGCGACCGGCAAGATTCGTCAGGTCAGGACCAATTCGCATCGCGCCAACTTGAGGATAGGGCTGGTGAATAAAATCCCGGGCGACGCTCTGACGCTCACCCCAACCCCGGGCTTGATCCGCACCGAACCCAGGACGGCGGACTTGCTGGGTATGGCATGAGACGCAGCCAAGATCCCGATAAACGAGTTGTCCACGCTCGGCGACTCCCGGCATGCGCTCGGGGAAGGACTTTCCCTCGGCATCATCATAATAGGGAGTAAGTCCTCCCAACTGTGCGTTGGCAAATAAGACCACGCCGGCGAACGAGAACGTGAGCGAAGCGAAGAGTCCGAGGAAGAAAAGGGGACCGTTTTTCATGAGACCGAAGCGGCCAATTTGGCAGGGGGCGCGTAGACCGGAGCCGTTGAGGCGAGCAGGCTGGACGAGAGGGTAAGGGCGAAGTTAACCCCGAGCATCAAATTCCCCAAAAGCAACAAAGCTTGGGCGGCGGAGGCACCGAGCAGCCAAGGCCGCGTAGCCGCCGCGATCTCGGGATAAGAGATCTTCGGATCAAGCAGGGCCTGACCTTGGGACCAACCGGCGGCACCCAAGCTCACCACCAGAAGCACCACGCCGGCCATAATCAAAATCGCATGACCGCCTGCGAGCGTCGCAGACGTCAGAGCGCGGCCGGCCAACCGGGGAACTGCGTAATAAAGGGCGCCAAAAATCATCACGGAGAAAGCCCCGTAAAGCGCGAGCTGTTGCTGGGCTTGCGCGAAGTAGGTGAAGTGGGTGATCACGGAGATGGACCGAATTGAGAGCACGGCGTCGGCGAGTCCTCCGCCGACATAAGCGATCAGGCCGAAAGCCAACAATTTCATCGAGGTGCCACCGCCCCCAAAGACCCCGCGTAGATTGAGCAAAACCAACAGATAGTGGAGCACCAACAGCGATGCGGAGGCTATTGCCAGCGAAGGAACCCAAGCCGGCACCGGGCCGCCGATGAGATGGCGACCGCCGGTCCAGGAGCCGACCAAGATCAGAGTCCAAAAACCCAGTCCGGCAAATTGATAAACCGGCAGAACACGGCCCGTGATCTTGGGCACCACATAGTAAGCCGCCCCCAAGGCCAACGGTGCCAGCCAAAGCGTCAGGAGATTTTGCGCATACCACCCGGCGGCGATCGACTGCAGGACTCCGCGGAGCGGCAAGGCCAGCAGACTCACGTAAGCGACGGAAAGAATCCACGGAAAGAAAAACAGGGCGGCGAAAACATACCACTGCGCCGCAAACGTCCCTTCACTACGCCGGTCGGACCAAGCCAAGACTCCTGAGACACTCATGGCGCCAACGGCTAAAAAGAGAAGGGGTTGGGCGTAGGACGGGAGTTGAAAAAGCGCATGCCCGGTCATATCGCCGGCCATGATTCCCGCCAAAGAGAGGGCGACACCCACATTCCAAAAAATTCCGCCGACAATGATCCAATTTCCCGCCCGAAGCGACGAACCCGCGAGCCTGGCCAGAACCCACAGGCCAAGACCGAGTCCGGCATTTCCGAGCCAACCATAGACGAAGGCCGTTTCCTGAAGGGCTTGGCTTCGACCGTAGGTCAGCCAAGCGTAACCGGCCATGAAGCCCGGGGTGTGCAGTTGCACCGAAGCAATCAAGGCAAGGATGCCGCTGACCAAGAGCCAAACCAGGCCAAAACCCAAGAGCAGCAGCACGGGAACGCGCGCTTGGGTATCGATGGCTGAAACTTCGGTCGTGGCGGTGGACATCTCGTTCTTGGGTGTTGGTATGGAGAGGCGCGTTATCTCCGTGCGGCGTTCTCCTGCACGATGAGTTCCATCGCGCGAGTGATGGGTATCTGCACCGATCCGGCCTTTTGGTCGATCCAACCGTAGGCGGTGGCTTTCTTTTGTTCGTTGGCCCGAAGTTCGGCCAAAACTGCAGCTTTGGTGGCGGACGTAGCCCGCCAGGCCTGATCCTCGGCGAGTTTCTCGGGCGCAACCGAGTGCGGCGACGGCAGGGGATCACGCGCATAGCCGTAGAACACGACCAGCAAGAAGATCGAAAAACAGCCGAGAATGGCCAAGATCGTCACGAGCGGGACAGGACGCGGCGGAAAGATGGTGGAATCACTCATGATAGGTGAGACACTCGGTGATTCGCGGGTCACGGATAGGGATAAGTTTAGCCGTAGGAAAACTCTTCAAGTAGGACCAGATGCAAACACCACCTACTCCAATCACGGAACTGAAAATCCAGAGGAGGTTGAGTGAAAGAAAGGGCAGCGGATTCTCATGCTCATCTTTCAACGCAGGCATGATGTTGTAGCAGAGATCGATCAAGATCACCGCGAGAATCCAGATTGCGACCGGCCTGATCTTCGACGGCGTCACCTTATGCTTGTAGGAAAGCAGATAAAGGAAGGGGACGACAAAGTGCCCGAAGAGGATACCCATACCGACCCATTTCCACTGGCTGGCCTCCCCATCGGCGTGAACTTCCCGCAGATTATACCAGAAGGTTTCCTCGGGGATGTTTGCATTCCAGATCAGGAAATACTGGGAAAATGTGACGTAAGCCCAGAAGACCGTAAAAGCGAAAGCGAGCAGACCGATACTGTAAAAATGGTTCTTGTTTACGATGCCTTGGTAGTCGCCGCGCGCGACCAACCACAGCATAATAAGAATACCGAAGGAAAGCGCCCCGCGCACACAGTTGGCGAAGAACCACACGCCATACATCGTCGAATACCAGTGATACTCGAGACTCTTGATCCAGTAGATCGCAGCAAAGGTGAGGGAGAAAGCCAGCAGCGGTATGCCAAAGGCGGCCGTCTTACGGCTCATGTAGGTCCACTTTAGATCGCCGTCGCTGTCTTGGGAGAAAGAAGCTTTGCGCAGCCGCACCGCGAGCCAGATCCAAATCATAAAAAATGCCACCGTCATACCGGTGAACATATCGACGTTTAGAAAACTCGCTTTCTTGGCGTAAAGCACATCCTGCGCGACGGTGGCTCCGCCGTGCATGACGTGGTCGGGGTTCATCCACGGCCAGACGAGTGTCCGAGGTTCGATCCAAGCGGTCGCCAGCAGAGGGATGAACAGCAGAGCCAACCATTTGAAAGAGGCGAGCCCGTGCTCGAATTGACGGCGGATGAGGACCGACCACGAGGCATCAAATACGTGATGGATAAGGATCAGCATCAGCATACCGATAGCGATGGCGGCCCAAAACGAAAAGCCGACCAGATAAGAATAGGCTACCTTTTGTGCGCCTGACACGAAGATCCCTGCGGCAGTTACCGCGAGGCCGGCCACGCCGACTATCAGGAATTTACCGGTTGCGGCCGGTGTTGCCGGGAAGACGGAAGTAGAGGCGGGGGTGCTCATTTTAGGCCAAGTTCCGATTTGTGCGCGGCCGGAACATCGGCGACCGAACCGCCCTGCGCGCGTTGGAGGGCGCGCACGTAGGCGACAACCGCCCAACGATCGGACGGATCCACCTTGTCCGCATAGGAGAGCATGGTGTTTTTACCGTTGGTAATCGTGTTGAAGATATCGCCCTCGGCTATTTGGCGGAGGCGATCGTCATGAAACGTCGGCGTGGCGCCCATCCCGTATTTTTTAGTGATCCCGTTTCCGTCACCCAAAGCTCCGTGGCATACAGCGCAGTAAATGGTGTAACGGTCACGTCCGCGTTCCAATAATTTGAAGTCGACGGGGGTCTCGGCGGGATAGCCGCGGACGAAGGCGCCGTCGGACCCCTTCCCGCGGTTCAGGTGATCGTCCTCGCGAAGCATCCCGCGTTGGACGGTGCCGGCTACCGGCAGCCGGTCGGCGCGGCCATCGGCGAAGAACTTACTGGCACCCTGAGCGTAGGGCTTGGGCTGGTATTTCATTCCGGGAAAGGCCCACTCGGGGAAAACATCCATCGGCGGAGACGTGAACTTGGTTCCCCGGAGTCCAAAGATCGAGAGCACCAGCGCGACCGCAAAAAAAGTGACCAAATAAACGTGGCGCATGACTCAGGCTTCCAGCTCCTTGATCGCCTTGCCGCCGGCCTGTTCAAGCAGGGCTTGGGTGTTGACGAGGTTAAACCGGGGATCCCGGGATTCGATCACAATGAAAAACGTATCGTCCATTCCCCGTTTAATCTGATCGTATTTTAACACGGGGTGGTGGTGCATCGGCAGACCGTTCAGAAAAAACATGCCGCCAATCGTCGCAAACGCCGTGAACAAAATCGTCAATTCATAGGCTATCGGGAAGGCGAACATCGGACTGAAAAAAGGCTTCCCGCCCACGATGAGCGGATAATCGACCGCGCTCGTCCAATAGATCATCGACATACCCGTGCAAAAACCAACGAGACCGCCCACGAGCGAAATTCTCGGGACCAGCGAGCGACCGATTCCCATGGCCCCGTCGAGACCGTGGACGGGAAAAGGCGTGATGCAGTCCCAATTTTTGTAACCCGCGTCACGCACTTTCTGGGCCGCATGGTAAATTTCCGAAGCGGTTTCGAAGGTGGCGATCAGGCCGTAGGAAGAGGAAGCCATGGTCGTGACGGGTTAATGACGATCACCGGAGTGAACATCGGCCTGTGGAGTGACCGCCTTGAGTTCCGCCATCGGCATGATCGGCAGAAAACGGATGAAGAGCAGGAACAGAACCGAGAAGACACCGAACGTGCCGAAAAAGGTGAAGATTTCGACGATGCTGGGAGAGTAGTAGCCCCAGCTTGAGGGCAGGAAGTCACGGGCAAGGGATGTCACGATGATGACGAACCGCTCAAACCACATTCCGACGTTCACAAAAATCGACAGGATCCAAACAAAGGCCGTGTTATTGCGGACACCCTTGAACCAAAAAAACTGGGGAGTGAGCACATTGCACGAGATCATGATCCAATAAGCCCAGGCGTAGTGGCCGAAAGCGCGGTTCACAAAGGCGAAGCCCTCGTTCGGATTGGCCCCATACCAAGCGATGAAAAACTCCATTCCGTAGGCGTAGCCGACGATCGTGCCGGTGGCCAAAGTGATCTTACACATGCAATCGATGTGATACTGTGTTATCAGGTCTTCGAGGCCGTAAATCGCCCGGAGCGGCAGCATGAGAGTCAAAACCATGCCGAAGCCGGAGAAGATCGCGCCGGCGACAAAGTATGGCGGGAAGATTGTGGTGTGCCATCCCGGAAGCAGCGATACCGCAAAGTCGAACGAGACGATGGTATGCACCGAGAGCACCAGCGGAGTGGAAATGCCCGCGAGCACCAGATAGGCCATCTCGTAATTGCTCCAGTGACGGTTCGAACCTCGCCAGCCCAACGCAAAGAGTCCGTAGAGAAAAGAACGCAGCTTTTTGCCGGAAGCCTCGAAACGATCACGCAACACGGCCAAATCGGGAATCAGGCCGACATACCAAAAGAGCACCGAAACCGTGCCGTAGGTTGAAACCGCAAAAACGTCCCACTCAAGGGGCGAGCGAAAATTTTGCCAGATCACGTTGGAATTCGGGATCGGGAAAAGATACCAGGCATTCCAAACGCGACCGACATGGAAAACCGGGAAAATACCGGCGCAGACCACCGCGAAGATGGTCATCGCTTCGGCCGCACGGTTGATCGAGGTGCGCCATTTTTGGCGAAGCAAACAGAGGATGGCCGAGATCAGCGTGCCAGCGTGACCGATACCGATCCAGAAGACGAAGTTAACGATGTCCCAAGCCCAGTTAACCGGGTTGTTGTGCCCCCACACACCGACACCGGTTGAAACCAAGTAGGTGATACCGGCGACCGTGAAAGAAGCGACGAAGCACGCCAAGACGAAGCACACCCACCACCATGTCGGGGTCTTGCCCTCGATAATACCGCAAATCTTCTCAGTGATCCAAGAGAAGCTGCGGCCGTTCTCTACCAATATTGCCCGGGGCAACGAAGCCGGCCGGACTTCGTTGAGAATCGCCGGCGTGCCCGCAGAACTGTCAGCGCTGTGAACCATTAGCTCAACCCTCCTTTATCACTGAAGGCAGGAAACGAGCTGTGTCCGGGAGCTTTCTTTGACGGCTTTTCCCCGTGGCCGTGGTCGGGCGGAACTCCGTGCTTACCGGATCCGCCCTCATGGCCGCCGGGATAGTTTTTCTTTTTGTATTCGGTGCGGCTGAGGGGAAGCTTCGCGTAGTCGGGCATCTTGGGATTTGGATTCCGCAACTTGCCAAGATAGGTGGTGCGGGGGCGGACGTTGAGATAACCGAGCAGGGCGTAATCTTGCTGCCGGGCCTTGGCGACCGAAACCGCGCTCTTCTCGTCAAGGATATTGCCGAAGACGATCGATTCGGCGGGGCAAACTTGTTGGCAGGCGGTCTTGATAACACCGTCCGGGACCACCACGTCCGAAGGATTGCCCCTCTGAGCCGACTTCACCTTGTGTTGAATTTTTCCGTTCTGGATGCGCTGCACGCAATACGTGCATTTTTCCATGACGCCACGCATCCGCACCGTAACCTCGGGGTTCTTCACCATCTTCACGAGCTCAGGCATACCCTTCGGACCCAATTGACCCAAATAGAGACTGTCGAGTTCACGAAGGTTGTAATCGAAGAA
>JBDNFZ010000549.1:0-10449 GCA_041689555.1 Opitutaceae bacterium
ACCGTCAGAAACATCCGGCCGATGTATTCCCCGATCAGCCCGAGCAGCACGAGCTGCGTTCCCGAAAAAATCAACAGCCCCGCCATCAGCGAACCCCAGCCGTAGTCCGGTCCGGACCCCGCCACCACAAGTCCGCGTCCGCAGCCATGGGTCGATTGTGGGAGCGAGCTTGCTCGCGACTCCGCGCGCCAGCCGTCGCGAGCAAGCTCGCTCCCACAACTTTCCAACCCACCCGTTCCGCCGCTCACCGATCCAAAAATCCCACCTTGCCCCCGCCGCGCACCACTTCGCGCACCACCGCTTGGGGCCGCTGGTTCACCGTCAGAAACATCCGGCCGATGTATTCCCCGATCAGCCCGAGCAGCACGAGCTGCGTTCCCGAAAAAATCAACAGCCCCGCCATCAGCGAACCCCAGCCGAAATCCGGTCCGGTCCCCCGCCACCACATCACCGCGACGACCCCGATAAAAACCAGCCCCGCCGCCGCCAGCATCAGCCCGACCACCGTCGCCAGCCGCAACGGCAGCACCGAGAAATTCACCCACGCGCTCAGCCACAGGCGCACCAGCCGTCGCAACGTGTAACCGCTCGCGCCCGCCTGCCGTTCGTCGTGCCGCACCTCCAGCGAGCCGATCCGCTGCGTCACCTGCAAAATCAACCCGTCGATATACGGCAGCGGCCCCGTATTCGCCGCCACTTCCTTCGCCACAAAGGCCGTCACGCAGCGGAAACTCGAAAGATAAAACCCCGGCGGTTTCTCCAGCGCCCAATCCGTCATGCGATTGGTGAACCGGCTTCCGAGATTTCGCCACGCCGAGTGCTGTTTCACTGCGTAGTGCCCGAACACCACGTCGAGCTCGGTCTTCACCGCGTGCTCCCACATCCGCACCGCCTCCTCCGGCGGATTCTGCCCGTCGTCGTCGAGATTCACGATGCGTGCGCCCTTCGCCTGCCGCCACCCGCTCAACACCGCGTTGTGCTCCCCGTAGTTGCGCGCGTGCTCCACGTAAACGATCGGCACCTTCGCCTCCGCCGCGAGCCGCCGACACACCGCGCCCGTCCCATCCTTGCTCCCGTCGTTCACCAGCACGATCTCGTGCCCCCCGGCCACCGTCAGCGCTTCGATCCGTTTCACCAGCGGCCCGATGGTTTCGGCGCTGTTGTAGAGCGGGATCACAAAACTCAGCGCGTGACTCATAGGTAGTGGGGCAACTCTTTCCGATAGTAGGCCAACGTCTTTGTCAAAGCCGTGCGCAGGTCCGTCCGCGGCTTCCAACCCAGCATCCGCCCGATCTTCCGGTCGTCCGCGTAGTAGTCGCCGATATCGATCTTCTTCCGGTCCGCTGGAAACTCGCGGACGACAAAAGCCCCGCCCGCGTTCGCCTCGACCATCAGCTCCGCGAGCCTGAGCAACGTCACCGGCGGCGGCCCGCCCAAATTAAACACCTCGCCCACCGCCGCCTCCCGCGCCGCCGCGAGCACAAACGCTTCCACCGCGTCGTCCACGTAGGTGAAGTCCCGCCGCTGCTCCCCGCCCCACACTTCGAGGGGCTCGCCCTCGATCAGCCGCCGCACCCACACGCCCAGAAAGGTCTGCCGCGCATCTTTCACGCGCATCCTCGGCCCGATGGTGTTCGTCAGCCGCAGCGCCGTGGCCCGCAGCCCGTGCACCCGCGCATACAGGAGATGAAACGCCTCGCCCGCCGCCTTGTTGATCCCGTTTACGTCCACCGGCCGCACCGGGTGCTTTTCATCCACGGGCAGATAATCCGGTTTCCCGTAAATCTGCCGCGTGCTCGCAAACACGATGCGCACCCCGGGATTCTCCCTCCGACACGCCTCGAGCAACGCAAGCTGCGCCCGTCCGTTGATCTCCAGATCCGTCTCCGGATCCGTCATCGAGTCCATGTGGCTCGTCTGGCCCGCGAGGTTGAATAAAAAATCCTGCCCGCGCACGAGCTTCGCCAGCTTGGCGTGCTCCCGCACGTCGACGCGGTGAACCCGAATCTTGCCCGCCACTCCCGCGAGATTCCTCACATTTCCGCCATATTCCGGGATCAACGCATCGACCACCGCGACCCTCGCGCCGAGTCGCACCAACTCCCGCGCCAGATTCGAGCCGATGAACCCGAGACCGCCCGTGATGAGCACCCGCTTCCCGGCAAAAACCTCCGCCAAATTTTTCATCTCAGCCATTCCCCCTAGCTAACCCGCCCCGCCCACTCCCGCGCAACCCCGTTTCCACCGCGCCCCCGTAGGAGCAAATTTATTTGCGACCGCGCTCACCTGCGCCTCCCCCGAATTCGCCGCCCCGCCACCCTCCGTTCACCGACCCACGCCCCATCCCGCAACCTATCTCCCCATCGCACCGCCAAATCATCGTCCTCCCCCATTCCGATCTTCCGCTTCTTCCGTTTCTTCCGGACTTCCGTGTCTTCCGTGTTTTCCGTGGGCCCTCCCATCGTTTCCGAATTCCGCCTTCCGGCGATCCGCCTCACGTCAACCTTCCGTCACCGTTCCATCCGCCTTCACTTCGATTTCGATTCCATAGACCGCAAAACCCAGCGGCCGCGGATCGTCGGCCTGGCGTTTCGTCGGCGGCGTCGCCGAGCGTAACTCCAACACGCTCGCCCCCGCCGGCACCGTGATCTCCGGCACCCCTAGGTCGCGCAACTCCGGCGACACCTGCACGCTTCGCAGCCGCCGCCCGTTAACCCAGAGCTGGAGGTCACGCGGTTCCTCGCTGCGGATTTTTAAATTCAGCACCAACCGCAACGGCCGCCCCTGCGGATTCTCCACGCGGAGAGTCGCGGCGCCTTTCGTCCAGTTCCAGCGCGTCCCCGCGCGCGCGATCCACTCCTCCTCATACCAACCGTCGCCCAGCTCCGCCCGGAGGAAGTGCCGGCTCTGCGTGTTGGCGAGCGAGAGATAAGGCCCAAGGCGCTCGCTCTCTTCGTCCGGCAGCTTGAGCGCGATCAGGCCGCCGTTCAGATCCCACGTCCCGCGCAACGGCGTGTTCAGCCGGCCTTCATAGGTGTGGGTCTCGAAATACTGCGGCTTCTTCAGGAGCAGCGCGTTCGCCCACAGCCGCGCCCACATATCCGGGATGCGCATGTTGACGGAGGCGATATCCGCCCGCGCCTCGATTTTTTTTACCAGCAGGAGTTCGCGCCCCACCAGCAGCGGGGGATTTTCCATCCGCTCGGCGAACCGGTAGGCCGTGTGGAGGTTCAGCGCCAAAACCAATCCGCCGCCGGTCACCACCAGCCACCGCCGCCATCCCGGCGCATCCAGAGTCACCCAATAAAGCAGTCCCGCGAGCAGTCCCGGATAAAACACCGCCAGCACTTTGTAGGCGTCGTAGCTCGCATTCGTCCCCAGCAGCACACCGCGGAGTTGCAGGTAACCGTAGGCCAGCAGCGGCGGCATTGTCAGACACAGCGCGACATAGACGCCCGCCCGCCCGCTCTTGGCTCCACGCATCCACGCCCATACGAGCACCACCACCACCGCCACTGCGAGGACGACGCCCACCGGATCCGGCCACACCGCGAGATTGGGATCCGCCACGATCCCCAACCAACCCGCCGGCGACAAAAGCGGTATCTTCCAGCCGAAATCATATTGCTGCAGCAACACCAGCCGCTCCGCCAACCCCGCCGTGCGCTCCCAGAAAATCAGGCCGCTCAACCCCAACGGTGCGACCATCGCCACCATCCAAACCCCCAGCCGCCGCCATTGCCCGCGCCTTGCCGCCCGCCCGCCCGCATAGGCCGCCGCCGGCACCAGACACACCAGCAAAATGAAATTGTAGCTTCCCAGAACCAGCGCGTAGCCCAGCGCCAACACCCCGGAAAAGCTCCACACTCTGTGCCCCGCCAGCCGTCCGCGCCACAGCGCCACCCCCGCCCAGATCAACAACGCGATCGCCTGCGCCGCGAGCAACTGCCCCATCGCCGTGTGCGCCACCCCATACCACGTGATCGGGCTCGCGCCATACAGCCCGGCGATCGCCAGACTCGTCCGCCCGCCGTAGCCGAGCACCGCGCGCGCCATCCAGAACACCACGGGCAACGATCCCGCCAGCAACACCATCGTCATCAGACTCGTCAGCTCATGCGGCGCGCAGTCGAGGATCGTCCCGTTGAACGCGATCAGCGCCGCCGGCACGAAATGGTTCAGCCGCGTCCAGTAATCGAAAAAATTGTCCGCCGACATCACCCGCACCACTTCCGTCAACCCGAGAAATCCCTCCCGGTCCCCGCGCGCGAATTCCATCAACACCCGCGCCCCGGCCGCGTAATCCGCCGCATCGCAGCCCCCCAGCGAGATCGTCGTCAGGCCTTTCGAGGCCCGCGCCAGCGGCAGCACCAAAGCCGCCAATACCAGCACCGTCACCAATCCCACCCCGCCGAAACGTCGCAGCTCCCCGCCGATCACCCGCAGCCGTCCCGCTACCTTGGCTCCCGCGGGGCCACCCTCCACCGCAGCGCAAGCGCGAGCAGCGCGAGCGGCACCACCTCGCTCGCCCACGCATAACTGTCGGTTCCCCGCAGCCCCGTGTGCGCGCCCGCCCACACCGCCAGCGCCTGCAACGTGAATCCCGCCGGTAACACCAGCACCGGCCAGAATCGCCGCCACCGGGCCGGCATCGCGAGCATCGCCAGCCCCGCGCCCCAGAAGAGCACGTGCGCCAGCAGCCCGAACGCGACGAGATAGAAATACATCCGTGTGCTCCTCCTAGGCCGGCTTCCGCGCCATCGCGAAAACCGACGAGCCCCACGCCCACCGTCCGCCCGCGCGCACCCAGGCGTGCTCGACCGCCATCGCCGCGTTGAACCCCGCCTCCAGCACTGGCGGATACGCCTTCACGTCGCTCGTGTCCGCCGCCGTGCGAAACAGTTTCCGCTTCGCCCAAAGAAGGGGAAACGGCAGCGCGTTCCAATGTGTCGTCGCCACGTCGCCGAAGCCCGCGTCCCGCAGCAACCCCGCAAGCTCCGGCCGCGTGTAGCGGCGCTTCGTCTGACACGAATCGTCGTGATACGACCACATCCACATATACGCCGGCACGTTGATCACCACCGCCCCCCCCGGCCGCAGCACCCGGAAAAATTCCGCCAGCGCCACCTCGGGGGTTTCTACCTGGCAAATCACATCCGCCGACACCACCGCGTCGAACTGCGCATCGCCCCACGGCACCGCCGTGATCGAAGCCTCCTTGAATTCCACCCCCGGCACCCGGCGCTGCGCGAGTTCCACCGCCAGCCCCGAGAAATCAAATCCCGTCCACCGCCAGTCCGGCCGTTGCGCCTTCAGCCGCAAAACCAGCCCGCCCGTGCCGCAACCCGCGTCCAACACCGCCGCCCCGCCCGCCAACCCGGCCCGCTCCAGCCCGAGCCGCACGTGCCGGTGCAACGAGGGGAAATACCACATCCGGTCCTCGACCTCCGCGAGCTTCAGGTATTCGTCACTGTTCATGGTAAGAGCCGCCAACCCTGCCCACCCCACCGCCCCCGCCGCAAGGCAATCGTTTAGCTTCCGGCTGGGTGGGGGCCTCTGCCGGTTGGCGGTAGGCAGCTCGCTTGCGAGCGCTCCGGTCGCCGAGCGCTCCGCTCGCCGAGCGCTCGCAAGCGAGCGGCCTACAAACGCGGGTGCGGCTTCGTTCCACGCGGAGATGCGCCCGGCCGGGTGTTCACCGAGCGCGCGGCGGACCCCGGATTCCCTCCGAGTTCGTAGCCCCGCCTTCAGGCGGTCCGCCCATCCCCGGCGAAGACCAACTCTAGCCGCGCCCGCTCGTTCATCCGCTCCCCTCGCCCCGCTTCCCGTGCTCCTCCGACCCCCGCACCCGCGCGCGCTTCACCTTTTGGTGGCCAACCTAGCCGCGTTGCCTGCAACCTTACCCGATGCGCCGCCTCTCCGCCCTGCTCTTCACGCCCGCCGGCCGCGTCGCCCGCTACATGGTTTCGGGAGCGCTGATCCTCTGGCTGGTCCTGCAGGTCGACTGGAGCCGGCTCCGTGCGGTGCGCGGCGAGTTCTCCTGGCCTACGATCCTCGCCGCCCTCGTGCTCGTCGGCGTCACATTCCCCCTGCAAGCTTGGCGCTGGTGGCTGCTCCTTCGTGCTCAGAACCTGCCCGTCTCCCTCCACTGGGCCCACGCCGTCACTTGGATCGGACAGTTCTACAACGCCTTTTTGCTCGGAGGCCTTGGTGGCGATGCCGCCCGCGTTTACTATGACGTGCGCGACCTGCCGGGACGGCGCGCCGCTGGCATCGCCACATTGTTGCTTGATCGGATCATCGGTCTCATCGTCCTGATGGCGATCGCTGCCGCTGCCCTCGCCGCCCGCCCGTCCGCCCTCGACGCATCAAACCAGCTTCGCGGGCTTTTCCTTACCGCCGCCACCGTCGCCTTCGGCGGCATTTTCGCCGCCGCCGCTCTCCTCCGGTTTGATCCGAACCGCTGGCCCGGTCCCATCCGGCGCGCGCTCGGACCCGATCGGCTGGCCGGGATCGCGCAGCTCCTCGCCGCCATGCGGGCCGCGCCCGGAGCCCACGTCGCCGCCATCGCCGTCAGCACCGCCATCTGGTTGCTCGACTTTGTCGCGACGTGGCTTGCGGCCCGCGCCGTCGGCCTGCCCCTGCCCTTTTTGGAAACCTGCGTCGCCATGAGCGTCGCCTACGCCGTGACCTTCCTGCCGATCAGCGTCGGCGGCCACGGCGTGCGCGAGGGCGCCTTGCTCGCCACCCTCGCCGCCTTCGGGCTGCTCGCCGCCGAAGTCGCCCACGAGCGCGCCCTCCTCCTCGCCCTCCTCGTCTGGGCCACCACCGTCTTCTGGAGCCTCGTCGGCGGCGTAGTCGTCCTCGCCGCCCCCCGCCTCCTCCCCGCCGCCAGAACCCCCGCGCCTTAGCTCTCCGGCCGTTCCGGCTCGTCGGCCAGCCTTACCTCCGCCGTATGCACCGCGAACATCCGGAGTTGCCGCCGCTCTTGGCTCAACCGCACCGCCGGCTCGGCCGAGGTAAAATCAAAACGGTTCGGCCCCGGCTCCAAACGCACGCGCAAACGAAATTCCCGCTCCTCCCCGTCCAGCCTCACGCTGAGCTGCTCCGCGTCGTTCACCGCCAGCCGCAGCCGACGCTCCTTGCCCGCCCCGCTCAGCCTCAACCGCAACGCAAACCACCGCGCCTCCGGATATGGGTTATAGCACGACATCGTCGCGTCCCCGTAGGCCCACCGCGGCTCCGCCCACGCCCCACCGGACGGCGCGCCCGGAGGCGGACGGTGCCACCCGCGGCCAAACGTCAACGTGCGCGCCATCGGCGGCACCGGCTTGTCCGCCGGCCGGAGTCGCACCACGATCTGCTCCCGCCGCACCCCTTCGATCCGTTCGGTGCGCCCCAGCGCCGCCAACTCCGTCAACAGCGCCTCGCCGCGGTCCGCGAAGCCCCGCCGGTTCAGGTAAAGCGCCGCGAACCCGTAACTCTCCAACGCCTGCACCAGCTCCGCCGTCGGCAACCGCGCGAGGTCCCGCTGCCACTGCCCGCGGCTCCGTCCCTTGATCGCACCGTAGCTGAAGCGCAGCGTCTGCGTCGCCAGAAACGGTCGGAAATGCTCGCCGTCGCCCAGCTGAAAATAAGGCGGCGCCTCCGGAAATATCACCACCGGCAACTGAAACACCATCGCACCCTCCGGCAACGCGGCTTCCAACCGCCGCCCGAACTCCCGGTCGTTCACCGCCAGCCGTGTCGTCCGCTCCACGCGCTCCGCCGACGCCGCCCGCGGCAACTGGTCCGCCAGCCCGGCCACCGCGAGCGCCGTCGCCGCCGCGACGCTCAGGGCCGGCGACCGCCCCCGCCACCACCGCGAGATCCGCGAGACCAAAAACAACAGCACCACCGCCGAAATAAAGATGCTGAACCGGTTGCTCGCGCGGAACAGCGCCAGCCCCGTGAAAAACGCGAGGATGTTCGTGATCCCTCCCAATGAGGCGAACGCCAGCACCCATCCCGCCGTCAGCGCGCCCCCCGGCACCCGTTGCCGCCGCAACACCGCCACGAAGGCCGCCGCTCCCAACCACACCAGCGCCACCACTCCCGCCACGCCGAGGTAGGGCGCAAACGCCTCCGTGCTCCGCCAGTCCGACCACCGCAGATACCGGTTGCCAAAAAACGCCAGCGGCTCCCACCGGTGCGTCGCCGGCGGCACCACCAGCTCCAACGGCTTCAGCGCATACCGCTCGGTCCCCCCGTAGTTCCGCTCCAGCGGCGAGTCCGCCGCCGTATCCGTCGTGAACAGCCAGAGGTGCATCTGCACCGCCGCAAACGCCGCCAGCGCCACCGCCAGCGCCGCCAGGCCCAGCTTCAGATTCTCCCACCGCCGCCGTCCCAACCACTGCACGACCACCGCCCAGCCCATCAACTGGAGATACAGAAACAGCGCGTAGGGATTGCTGATCCCGATCGCCGCTGCCGTCCCGATCACCAGCGCCCCGCCCGGGCTCCACCCGCGCACCCGCCGGCTCGCCGCCACCAGCGCGCAACTCAAAATCGCCAACGGCACCGTCCACGAAAACGCCAACAACAGGTGCGGCAGCCCCCGGTTGAACGCCTGGAACGTAAACGCGAACAACAGCGCCCCCGCCATCGCCCACTCCCACCGCACCCGCAGCCACCGCGCGCACGCGTAAAACGACAGCGCCGCGCTCACCGCCGCCGCCACCAGCGCCAGGTTCGCCGCCACCGCCACCCCCGTCACCCGCGCCAGTTGCCCCAACAACCACAGCAACAGGAGATCCGACGAGGGATACGCGTTCCAGTTCGCCCCGAATGGCGCCCCCAGCCGCGACATCACCTGCGGCCGCAACGGCGCGAGGTCGCCCTCGGCCGACGCCTTGATCCGCGCCATCATCTCGAGCGACTCCCCGCCGTAATCCGCCGGCACCGTCCACCGCGCGGGCGTCCACCAGCCGTAATGCGCGATGCAGACCAGCGCCGCCGCTCCCGCGAGCAAAACGAGACGCCACCACGAGGCCGGTCGGAAAGGAATTCTGTTGGGGATAAATCGCACGCGGGGGGTGGAAGCGCAGGAAGAAAGCGGGAACTTGAACACATTGCCCCGCGTTGCCCTCTGCAAGCCCCGCGTTGCCCGCGTGCGAAAATCCACATCACCTCGGGCGCATTTCACCGTCGCCCTCACCGAAACCCCGGGAACCAAGGCCCCCCGCCCCGTGAATCGCCCCGGTCCGCCCTTTCCCCAAACGCGACTCCTCCCCGCTCGCCCACCCCGCCATCCCGCCGCGCCATCCCGCCACGCGACCGGAAAGTTTGTCACGTATTACGTGACAAACAGTCCTCGCTTTCCGCTCTGAACGTCCACCGTTTGTCACGTATTACGTGACAAATGTTTCGGGTCGTATTTCCGAATCGCTCCCCTTCGTGCAGCCTCAGCCGCTTCACCTCCTCCGCAGAAAGCTTTGCCAACATCTCCGGCCGCACCTTTCGTTTCTTCACGGCTTTTGGCCGCTCTTTCCCGATGCCTTCCGCCTCCCGCACATCCCCGTTCGGCGGCGCCTTCAACCGGCGCTTCACCCACTACACGGGAATTTTCTTCGACGACTTCGCGAACGACTCCGCCTGGATTCGCGAGACCGCGGTTCTCCGCCTGCCCCCGCTCGACGGCATCGCCGCTCTCACCCTCCGCGGCTCCTACCAGCCCCATCCCGCCGCCCGCGGACTCGATGCCTCCCCGCCCGCTCTCGCCGTTTTTCTCAACGGTGCCTTCGTCACCAGCCTGCGCAACTTCGCGCCCGGTCCTTGGGAACTCGCCCTCCCGCTCCCCTCGCCCGCCCCCGCCGCCGGCTTCACTCTCACGCTTCGCCTCGGCGGCACCGGCCTGACCGACACCCTCGCCTGGCTCGGCCGCGTCACCGGCTTCGGCCCGCTCCAGCGCTTCCGCGCGCAAAACAAAAATCGCTCCCTCCGCCTCGCCGCCCTCGCCACCGCCGACGGCGAATTGATCTACGATTTCTCCCGCCGCCACGCGCCCTTTCGCGCCGAGTTCGCCCGCCGCCACGCCCACCTCGGTATCAACATCGTCGGCTTTCTCACGGCCGAACTCGGCCTCGGCGAATCCGCCCGCTGCATGGTCCGCGCCGCCGACGCCGCCGGCATCACGGCCGCCCTCGTCCCGCTCAAACTCAACTGCAAAAACCGCCTCGGTGACCAGACCTACGCCGCACGCCTCACCGATGAAAATCCGCACGACGTGAACATCGTCCACATCGATCCTCCCGCGTCGCGCGACGTCGACCATCACCACGGCAAGGCCTTCCGCGCCGGCAAATACAACATCGCCTACTTTGCCTGGGAACTCCCCGAGTTTCCCGACGACTGGGTGCCCTCGTTCGATTACTTCGACGAGGTCTGGTGCCCGAGCGATTTCGCCCGCGCTGC
>JBDNFZ010000550.1:0-3949 GCA_041689555.1 Opitutaceae bacterium
CCAGAGCACGCGAAGGCGGGCAAGCGCGTTTGCGCGTTTGCGCGGATGGCGCGGGTATGGCGGAAGGGCGTTTACGGCTGCGCGGAATCGAGGCTTGATCGAGGCTTGAGTTGATAGTCCCGGATTTAGCCGGTCCCGAGGTGTTCGAATTCCGGCTGAAGCCGGGACTACGAACTCGGAAACGAACTGGTCTCACTTTCGGTCGCACTCTGTGGTGGCGCGGTTTCCGGTTTGATTTCAAGAGCGGATCTTCCGTCGCCCGGCACGTCTCCGGGCACCAACACGCGCCCGCGAGCGGGCTGGCCTAACTTTTCGGAACCCAGACCGAAAAGCCGTGCCTGTGCCGCAAGGGAAAGTTTTCGTGGTTGCGTGGGGGAAACGCGGGCGGCTTCACTCGGGCGATCTTTCCGCATGGCGTTTAACCTCAAAAAAGTCCTCAAGGCGTTGCTGCTGTCCTCGAACCAGCCGCTCTCGGTCAAGGAAATCCAAGGCGTGTTCACGCGGTTCCACGAGCGACAGACCCTGCCGCTGCCGGGGATCGTGGTCGACGAGACGCCGCCGGTGTCGCCGGCGGAGGCATCCGAGGGGTTGGCCGAACAGCCCGTGGCGCCGGCCGAGGAGGCGGTCGAGGTGATCGTCGACGCGAGCGAGGCCCCGGAGCTCTACAACGACGTGCCCTCGTTGGTGACGACGGCGCTGATCCGCGAGACGATGGATGCGCTCGCGGCGGATTTGCGGGCGGCGGACGACGGGCTCCTGCTAATCGAGGGATCGAGCGGGTATCGGCTGGTCACGCAGCCGCAGTTTGCGCGGTGGATTCGGATTCTGCGCCAAGAGCCGCCGCCGGTGAAACTGAGCCAGTCGGCGCTGGAGACCATGGCGGTGGTGGCGTATCGGCAGCCGGTGACGCGCACGGAGATCGAGACGATCCGGGGCGTGTCGGCCGAGGCGGGCGTGAACAAGCTTTTGGAGCGCGACCTGATCTACATCGTGGGCCGGGCGGAACTGCCGGGGCGTCCGCTGCAATACGGCACGACGGACGGATTTTTGGAATTTGCGGGCATGAAGTCGCTGGACGAGTTGCCCGCCTCGGATGTGTTGAGCTCGCGGCAGATCGACGAGTGGCTCAAAAACGTCACGAGCGCGGCCACGCCGACGGACACCGACATGGGGCTGGCGGACGAGCAATTGCCGCTCGAAGCGGTGGTGGCGGGCGACGACGCGGCGTCGGCGAGCTGGCATTCCGAGCCGGCACCGGCGGCGGTTGCGGCACCGGCGGGCGAAGTGAAGCCGGAAGCCTGATATGGAACTCGGCCCCATCCGCGAAAAGATCGACGCGCTCGACCGGCAGTTGGTCACGCTCATCAACGAACGCCTCACGCTCGCGGCAGAGATCGGGAAGATCAAGCGGAGCACAGGCGGCGAAATCTACGTGCCGGAAAGGGAGGACGCGGTCTTCCGCAAGGTCTCGGGCCAGAACGCCGGGCCGATCAAGAACGACGCGTTGCGGGCGATCTACCGGGAGATCATGTCGGCGGCGATCGCGCTGGAGAAGCCGCTGATGATCGCTTACCTCGGACCCGAGGCGAGCAACACCCATGCGGCGGCGATGAAGAAATTCGGCGCGAGCGTGGATTACCACGCGATGGCGACGATCGCGGACATTTTCACGGCGGTAGAGAAGGGCGAGGCGGACCACGCGGTGATTCCGATCGAGAATTCCACCGAGGGCAGCGTGCGCGAGACGCTCGATAGTTTCGTCGAGAGCGACCTCAAGATTGTCGGGCAGATTTACCTGGAGATCACGCACGCGCTGGTCTCGCAGTCGCCGTTGGACAAGATTACCCACGTCTACTCGAAGGATCAGGCGCTCGCGCAATGCCGGCTTTGGTTGAACCGCCACCTGCCGCACGCACAGCTGGTCGAGGCCTCGAGCACGTCGCGGGCGGTGCAGATCGCAAAGGACGAGCCGACGGCGGCGGCGGTCGGGGGCGAGTTGGCGGCGGGGCACTACGGGGTGCCGGTGCAGGTGAAAAACATCCAGGACAAGGCGGACAACACGACGCGGTTTTTCGTGCTGGGACGAAAGGCGGCCGGGCCGGTGGGCGGCGGGAAGGACGTGACGAGCCTGCTGGTTTCCCTCGGGGACGAGGCGGCGGCGCACTCGGGGGCGCTCTTGAAGATGCTGATGCCGCTCGCGGAACGGGGCGTGAATCTCTCGAAGATCGAATCGCGGCCGAGCAAGAAACGGCCGTGGGACTACTACTTTTTCCTCGATGTGAGCGGGCACTACGAGGACGCGGCCATGAAGGCGGCCCTCGGCGAACTGAGGGCTTCGTGTCCGATGGTGAAGTGGCTCGGGAGTTATCCGGCGGCGAATTGACGGGGCGGATCAGGCCGGGGAACGGAGTGGCCCGCGAAACGGGCGAAAGGGCGCGAAAGCGGAAGGAGGGAAAACCCGGCGATCAAGCGGAAGCCGGGATCAAGGGGTCTTGCTGAGGAAAAAATAGAGAGCGAAGACGCCTAGGCCGAAGAGGAGGAAGGCGCCGGCGGCATAGAGCAGGCAGCCTTTGCGGACATCCGATTTGATGGATTTTTCCGGGCTGCGATATTGTTCGAGGATAGCCTCGGCTCGGCGGGTGCGGCGACCGTGACATGCAAACGCGGTGGGAGCGCGAGCGCGGGCCAGGGCTCGGTCTCGGCGGCGGGCGGCGGCGTCGGCGCGGAGCCTTGCGCGGCGAGGATCTGCTGATCGAGCCAAGCGAGGTGTTGGCGCACGAGTTCGCGCTGCCGCCTGAGTTCGGACAGTTGATCGGGGGTCATGGGCACAAAAAACGCAGCCGTTTCGGGCTGCGTGGGAAAGACTGATTTTTAACGGCGTTTCAGACCGCGACGGCCTTCTCGACGACGGCGACGCTGCGGTGGGGCTTGTCGTAGGTAACGACGCCGTCCTTGAGCGCGAAGAGGGTCCAGTCGCGACCGATGCCGACGTTTTTGCCGGCGTGGGTTTTGCTGCCGCGTTGGCGGATGATGATGCCGCCGGCGCGAACGACTTCGCCGCCGAAAAGCTTAACGCCGAGTCGCTTGGATTTGCTGGAGCGACCGTTGGACGTGGAACTCTGACCTGTTTTATGCGCCATGGTGGGTGGTGTCCTTTAAAGAGTGATGGATTGAATCTTGATGACGGAGAGTTCCTGCCGATGTCCGCGCTTTTTCTCGTGGCCCTTGCGCTTCTTCTTCTTAAAAACGATGACCTTGTCGCCGCGTTTGTTCTCGAGAATCTTCGCGGAAACGATGGCTCCGACCAAGTTGGGCTTACCGACCTTGTAGTCGGCGCCTTCGCCGGCGGCGAGCACGTCCTTGATCTCGATCACGTTGCCGGCCTCGGTCTTAGGATAGCGGTTGACGATAAGAACGTCTCCCTCGGTGACAGTGAACTGCTGGCCTTGGGTCTTGATAGTGGCTTTCATAAATAAAACCGCTGAAAAAGCGGTTTTGGCGCGGTGAAAGCAAGGCTTTATTTGGTGAAGTTGGCGGAGGCGGTGACGGCGGGCGCGGGGAACTCGGCGATGGCGGGATGCCCGGCGTTGGCGGCGGC
The DNA here is from genome assembly GCA_041689555.1 of Opitutaceae bacterium. Classification (GTDB taxonomy): domain Bacteria; phylum Verrucomicrobiota; class Verrucomicrobiia; order Opitutales; family Opitutaceae; genus Tous-C4FEB. The sequence continues at coordinate 3,599 of JBDNFZ010000550.1, forward strand.
GTAAGGCAGCGCGAAAGCGAGGGCGGCGGGGAGGTCGAGACCGCGTTGGAGCCAAGCGTGGAGCACGCAGGCGAACAGCACGTCGCCGGAGCCGGTGGCGGAAACCTCGGCCACGGGCGGCGGGATAAAGGTGGAGACCGCGCCGTCGGTGTCGCGGAGTTGGACGGCGCGGGGACCATCGGTGACGATCCAGCGGAGCGGGGCGACGGTTGCCGGGAGGGCTGCGAGGTCGGGGGCGAGGGGGCGGAGTTCTTCGGCGTTGAGCTTGATGAGGGCGATCGGACGCGTGGCGAGCCAAGCGAGAGGCGGGCCGTAGGTATCGGCGACGAGGGTGCTGCGGGCGAGCCAGCG
>JBDNFZ010000551.1:0-3106 GCA_041689555.1 Opitutaceae bacterium
CGCGGCCTGTTGTTCCACCGCTTGATGCAGCAAGCCGTGGCGCTGGCTCCGGTCCTCGGCCGCACGGTTCGCGGCGGTCGGCCGCTCCCACTGCCGGCCGTTCCTAATTTTCAGGGGAATGAAGTGCATACCTAGATTAAGGTTTTCTAGCGTTGAGCAATTTCGCGTGTTTCGACGGCAATTGCAGCCTTCCGGTTGAGCCCGAGGGCTGGAGTTGAGTATCCAAGGTTGAGAGCTGAGAGCACACTCCTCGTAGGTCGGGCAAACCCGCGGGTTCATCGCAGATAAACTCACCGTTTGGTTCTGCTCTCGCCTCTCAGCTCTCAGCTTCCGATCGGCTTCCAAAAGCCAGACCTTGGGCAATCGTAACGACGGGCAACGACTTCACCCGGCTAGCCGCTTGGATCAGGACCGCCCGGTCTGCCGCCGACAATTGGGCCATGTCGCCGTCTTCGAAATACACGAGCGCCTTGAGCGATTCTTTGGGCGGAAATGTCGGCTGGAACATTTTTTCCGCCGCCGCCAACCCCTTTTCCAAACTGACGCCCGCCCGCACCATGGCGGCGATGTCGCGGTAGTCTTTCGATTCCGAACGCTGAAGGATGACCTTAACCTTCGTCGCCATAAGATCGTCCAGCGAGGCGACGTTCATCACACCGTCGGCAGTTCCTTCGGGTTGGCCCACCCGGCCGAAATCCAGACCGCCGAAAAACGAGATTTTAACCCCGGAGGCGGTCTCGATTTCAAAGGTGTTGGGTCGTTCCTGCCGCACGGTGGCGTTGCTTAACACGGGCAGGACGGAACGGAGTCGCTGCGGATCGACCGGACCCGAACTGAAAAAATCAAAATCCACCGACTGGCGGTGGCCGAGCCGAAGCGCGATGGCGGTGCCGCCGTAGAGCACGAAGCCGAGGGTTTGGACCGGCCGCAGCTCCGGCCAGATAAGGCGCTGCGTCGCGGGCAAGATGTCGAGGCGCGGAGCGAACGTATGCATTTACGAGATGTGCCGGACCGGTAGCGGTGGCACTTCGCCGGGAGCAGCCAGACCGAGCCGGTAATGCCAGTAGTGCCATGAACGGGCGTTGAATTGACCCGCTTCAGCTTGGCGCAGGACGGCGCGCAAACCTTCGTCCCCCAAAGCTTCGGCCAGTCGGGCTGCATCCTGAAAAACGCCGATGTTCATGACTTGGGCAACGACACGAGCGGGATACGCCAGCGCCTCTTCCGGACTTTTCCACCAGATGTAGCGTCGGGCGAATTCCGTCAGCAAGGCGCGGTGCGGTCGCAGCTCGTCCACGAGGGGCGCAGCCAAAGCCTGCGGAGCGGGGAGAATCGCGTTTTGCATGGCACTACCGTGATCGAACCGCCGCACGGTGACAAGCAGTTGACGCGAACCTTGAGGAGGTCCGGCGGCCCCATTGGTCCTTCTAAAGTTGCGACAGACCAGTTCGTGGCTGCTCCGAGCCGGGACGATGCAGAAGAGGGCCCGCGAAATACGCGAACGAACGCGTAACTCGGAGAGGCAGACGCGACACCTTCGTTTCTTCGATTCCTGAATTAATGTTCCAGTGGTCGGATGGTTTATCCGGTTCTACCGATTCTCGCGCACTAGCGTGACACGGGAATCCGGAGCGGGCGGGCCCACGCGGACTTCAACCCGCCTTCGGCGCTCTGGAAAGGCGGACTGAAGTCCGCCCTACTCTCGGTCACGATCGTCACTGTAGTTTGCGAGCCTCGGCAATTCGCGTTCACTCGCGTGTTTCGCGGGCAACTTGCAGCCTTCCGGCTCGGCCGGGACGATGCAAAAGCAGGCCCGCGAATTACGCGAATGAACGCGAATCTCGAAGAGGCGCGACGCCTACGTTTCCTCGATTCCCGATTTAACCTTTCAATGGTCGGATGGATTGTCCGGTTTCGATTCGCGTTCATTCGCGTGTTTCGCAGGCAACCGCAGCCTTACGCCTATGCATTCCGAAGTAACGAGCCCCGCCAGCAGGAATCTGCTCTCGCCATCATCCCGCCAAGTGCCACGCCGATTTCAACCGCGACAGTCCGCCGCCGTTCGCAGCAGCGCCCGGTCGAACTTTGGGTTGAATGATGGCGACGACCTCGTCCGTTATCTTCCTGAGCGACTCGGCACGAAGCATGCCTACCTCGGAAACGAAGAGACTTTCTTGCGCGGTAAAAGTTTGCAGGGACGCGCGTAGCTGACGACCCGAAGGCTACCGTGCTCGAAATCGGCGTCCGTGAGTTCCACAGCGCGAGCATCGGCATACGGCTTGCTCGTGACTTGGCAGAGGATCCAATCGCCGCGTTCTGCGGCGGCGAGCACCACCGCCGGACGGAGCTTTGCCTGCGACAGGTCCGAAAACGGAAACCGCACGAGGACTACCGCGCCCGCTGCAGGTGTGCCCATGCCGCGTCCTCCTCCGCCCGATTCCAGCCTTCGCCAAGAGACGCCTCGGTCAGCAGGGCCGTCTCGTGAGCCTCAGAGGGTTCCTCGGCCAAAATCGTGACCAATGCGCGGTGGCTGCGGTCGAGCCGGACAGGCTCAAGCAAACGCACCGCCCCGCGCTCGTCCACAATGGCTTCGACGGTCTGAATCATGGCGAAAGCATGTTCCCCGCCGATTTCAGGGCAAGCGTGCAGATACGCCGAACAACCCCAGGTTCAGCGAACGCGATTGGCTGGCGTTCCGCCGGACCGTCCTATCGGAATCGCGGCCAAACAATTCACGGAGATCGGCGCCACGATTTGAAGGTCTACCCGAGATAGCCGGGTCCAACCTTCGTGGCATTGGTTTCAGAAACGCTCGATTCCGATCAGGTTTCCGTGACCTGTTTTGAATGAGCCTGCCGCGGATGGGCTGGCCCAGTGACGCGTCTAGCCTGGAGACAAACCGATTCGTCGCGGACTACCGATACGGGACGATGCAGAAGCGGGCCCGAGAATTGCGCGAACGAAAGCGAATCCCGGAGAGGCGCGACGCCTTCGTTTCGTCGATTCCTGAATTAACCTTTCAGTGATCGGATGGTTTATCCGGTTCTACTGATTCTCGCGCAACAGCGTGACACGGGAATCCGGGGCGGGCGGGCTTCAGCCCGCC
>JBDNFZ010000552.1:0-3042 GCA_041689555.1 Opitutaceae bacterium
CCGGCCGGTCTTCGCATCGAGTTCAAACAGCTCCGGGTCGGCCCACACGTCGGCCGAGTCCGCCGCCACGAAGATCGGAATGTCCCCGATGATCTCGATGCCCCGCTGGGTGGCTTCCGCGCGCAACGCCCGCCACTGCGCGAAGAAAAGGTATTGGAAAAACGCGTGCGCCTCCGTCGCCGCCGCGAGCTGGGCGCGCAGCGGCGATTTCGTCGCCGCCGCATACGAACGCACCGCCGCCGGCCACTCCCACCACGCCACGCCGCGATGGTGGTCCTTCAGCGCGCGAAAAAACGCATACCCGTCGAGCCACGCCGCCTGCGCCTGCTTGAACTCGGCAAAGCTTTCCCCGTCCGCCGCCAGCACCGGCGAGCCCGTCGTCTTGAACCGCGCAAACGCCAGCGCGAGCAGCGGCCACTTTTTCTCATAAAGCGCACCGTAATCGACCCGGTCCGCGTCCAGCGCCGCCAACGGCGCGATCTCCGCGTGGGTCAGCAGCCCCGGTGCGACCAACGCGCGCAGATCGATCAGATACGGATTCCCGGCAAACGCCGAAAAACACTGGTAGGGCGAGTCGCCGTAGCCCGTCGGCCCGAGCGGACAGATTTGCCAATACTTCAACCCCGCCGCCTTGAGAAAATCAAGGAACCGCACCGCGTGCGCGTCGAAGGTCCCCACGCCTTGGTCGCCGGGCAGCGCCGTCGGGTGCAACAACACACCTGCGGCCCGGCTATCGAGCCAATTAAAAAGCGGAGCAACGGGAGCGGCGGCGGCGGGCATGATGGCGTGACTCCGATTGGGTTCCGCGCCCCGCGTAGGAGCAAATTTATTTGCGATGATCGCCTCATCGCCACCAACCACCCACCCATGAGCCCCGGAGTTTTTTGCCGCATACCATCACAAAAAATTCCCCGCCTCCGCCACCGCCCCCCGCTCCCATCGCGCCCATCGGCGCGCAAAGACCGCCGCCGCAGCGCCACGCTCTCTCCGCGCCTCTTAGTGGCCAACCCCTCCGGCCCGCCCGATCCGCCCGCCCACCCTTTCCCTCACTCGATCCACCCACCCGTCGCCTGCAGCGGCTTCAAATCTCCCCGCCGCGTCACCCACGCCGCCACCGCCCGCCGCTCGCCATCGGTGATCTTCGCTTTCGGCAAGGCAAACTCCGCCCGCCGCACGCCACCGCCCGACGCGTCCGCCACCAACACGTGCTCGCTTATCGCCAGCGCGACAAATTCCTGCCGCAACGTCTCCCCGCGATTCTCGCCCGCCGTCACCTTCGACGCGAAGCCACCGCCGAGCACCGCCAGATGAAGAACCAGGGTTTCTTTAGCTCCGAGACTCTGCGGCGCGAACTCGGCCCGGCCCTTCCCCGCTCGATCCAGCACCAGCGCGAGTTCACCCACCGCCGCGGAGTTCTCCCGCTGGGGAACGCCTCCGCGCGCCCGCCACTCCGCTCCGTCCCGCACGAAGCACGGCGTGTAAACCGAGCCGCTCCCCCAAGTCGCCGCGATCGCATATTGGCGCTGCGTCCACTCACCCGTGGAAAAACGATCCGGCCAACCGAGCCGATTCCAATAATCCACATGCCACGCCACCGGCACGAAGTCCCGCCAGAGCCCCGGCGCACTCCGCAGTGCCCCCAGCCACCGCTCCGCCGGCGGACAACTGCTGCACCCTTCGCTCGTGTAAAGTTCAACCAGCGCCACCCGCGCCGGGCCCGAGGCGAACCGTTGTTCACCCGCACGCACCCCGCCGGCGACGCTCAGCGCAACCAACGCACCCATTCCCGCCCGCCGCAGCATCACGTTCATATCCTTGAGAGCCGCCCCGCCGGAAAAAATTCCCCGCCACCGCACCCCGCCCTCCCCGGCACGGCACGGATCGCTTCGCCGAGCTTGACGCCTATCGGCCCCCACTGGGAAATCACCCTGCGGACCTGCCCGCATCGCAACGATTCCCCTTCCCCCTCCGCCCCATGTTCTCCCTCACCGCCAAACTCGCCTTCGTCACCGGTGCCGGCTCCGGCATCGGCGCCGCCATCGCCACCGCCTTCGCCCGCGCCGGTGCCAACGTGCTCGTCGCCGACTGCGACCCCGTCGGCGGCGCCGCCACCGTCGCCACCATCACCGCCGCCGGCGGCTCCGCCCGTTTCATCGCCATCGACATCGCCGATGAAGCCTCCGTCGCGGCCGCCTTCGCGGCCGTCGGCGCACCGCTCGATATCCTCGTCAACAACGCCGGCGTCGGCTGCGTCGGCACCGTCCTCGAGACCGCCCCCGCCGACCTCGACCGCCTGCTCGCCGTCAACGTCCGCGGCACGTTCCTTGTCACCCGCGCCTTTCTTCCCGCGATGCTCGCCCGCCGCGCCGGGAGCGTCATCAACCTCGCCTCCGTCGCCGGCGTCATCGCCGTGCGCGACCGCTTCGCCTATACGACCTCGAAGTTCGCCGTCGTCGGCCTCACCAAGGCCCTCGCCCTCGACCACTCCCACACCGGCGTGCGCTTCAACGCCATCTGCCCCGGACGCGTCGAGACGCCTTGGCTCCACCAACGCCTCGCCGAGTATCCCGACGACGCCCAGCGCGCCGCCTACCTCGCCGCCGCGAAGGCCACCCAGCTCGCCGGTCGCATGATCCGGCCCGACGAGGTCGCCGCCGCCGCCCTTTATCTCGCCGCCGATGTCTCCGCGATGGTCACCGGCAGCGAGCTTATGATCGACGGGGGTTGGACCGCCGGCAAATAGCCTGCCATGGCCCTTTCCATCTCGCGCCAAAAGGCCCTCCGCGAGTGGCGGCTCTACCTCTTCGTCGTGCCGTCGTTGGTGATGATGGGCGTCTTCGCCTACTTCCCCGCCGCCTCCGCCGTCTACCACTCGTTCTTCGACTGGTCCGGCGGCGATACCAAGCAGCTCGTCGGCTTCGACAACTTTCGCCGCGCCTTCCACGACCCCGTCCTCTGGGATTCCTTCAAGACCGTCTCGGTGCTTATCGTCTTCAACGTCTTCAAGATGATCCCCGCGATCTTCCTCGCCGTGCTCATCCA
>JBDNFZ010000553.1:0-4178 GCA_041689555.1 Opitutaceae bacterium
AGCACGGGCGTCACCAGCCAGCCGTAGCTCGCAAAGACGGTGCCGGCGAGGGCGAGCAGGGCGGCGAAGCCCACGGCCTTGGAAGACACGGCGAGGAATGCGGTGACGGGTGTCGGGGCCCCCTGATAGACGTCGGGCACCCAGATCTGGAAGGGGAACGCGCCGATCTTGAAAGCGACGCCGGAGAGCACGAGGACGATGCCGATGCTCGCGAGGAAGTTGTGGGGGTTAGCGGCGAGAAACGCGGCGAGTTCGCCGTAGTGCATGGCCTGGGCGGTGTGCGCGGGAAGCGACGGGTTGCCGGCGACGCCGTAGAGCAGGACGATGCCGAAGAGCATCAGCGAGGAGCTGAGCGCGCCCAAGACAAGATACTTGAGCCCGGCTTCGAGCGTGGGCGAAGTGCGGTAGTAGCCGACGAGGATGTAGAGGCCGATCGTGACCGTCTCGAGGGCGACGAAGAAGAGCAGCAGGTGGTTGGCCTGCGCGAGGAGCATCATCGCGGCGGTGACGACGAGGACGATGTGGTAAAATTCCACGCGCGGGACGGATTGCTTGGCGAGGCTGACGCGGGCGATCAGGCAGACCATGACGGCGGCGAGCAGGAAAAATACGCGCATCAGCTGGCCGTCGCGGGTGTGGCGCAGGAGGCCGTTGAACGTCTCCTCGCCGAGATAGGCTGATTGAAAGTTGACCAGGACATGACCCAAGACCGAGAGCAGGCCGACGAGGGCGGCGACGGGCACGAGGCGGTGATGGTCCTTCGGAAAGGCGAGCTCGATGACGAGGAGCAGGAGCGCCAGGCAACCGAGCATGATCTCGGGGGAAATGGCTTCCCAGAGGTTGCGGGCGGCGAGGGCTTGAAGGGCCGGGATATCCATGACGAGGCGGCGTTACTTGGCGGCGGCAACCTGCACAACGGGTTTGGGCGCGAGCGTGGCGTCGAGCGCGGTGGAGAGCGATTTCGGCCAGAAGCCGATGAACATAAGCGCCGCGAGGAGAACGAGTGCGGGCACGCGCTCGCTCCAGCGGAGGTCCGCGACCGGATGGGCGGCGGCGACCTTTTCGAAGGCGGGGGTGGCGGGGCCGAAGAAAACGGCGGCGACGGCGCGGAGACCGTAGACCGCCGAGATGACGACGCCGGCGACGGCGAGCGCGGTGATGAGCGGAGAGAATTTCCAGAGGGCGACGAAGATGGTGAGTTCGCCCCAGAAGTTGGCGAAGCCGGGGAGACCGATGCCGGCGAACGTGGCGGCGACGAAGAGCGCGGCGAGGACGGGGGCTTTTTGCGCGAGGCCGCCCATCTCATCGAGGGCGAAGGTGTGCGTGCGGTGATAAACGCTGGTCGAGAGCAAGAACATCAGGGCGACCGAGAGGCCGTGGGCGACCATGAGCAAGACGACGCCCCCGACGCCGAGCGTCGAGCCGGCGGCGAGTCCGAGGAAGGCGTAGCCCATGTGCATGACCGAGCTGTAACCGACCATCTGCTTGAGGTCGCGCTGGGCGATGGTGACGAAGCCGATGATGAGGACGTTGCCGACGACGGCCAGCCAAGCGATGGGATGCGCCCAATGGAGGAGACCGGCGGGGAGCAGCGGGAGCGCGATCTGGACGAGACCGTAGAGACCGAATTTTTTCAACACGCCGGCGTGGAGCATGGCGGCGGAACTCGGCGCGGCGCCGTAGCCGAGCGGAGCCCAGGTGTGGAGCGGCCAGATCGAAACGAGAATGCCAAAGCCGAGGGCGAGGAGGCCGAAGATGTTTTGCTGCACGACCACGTCGAGCGGCTGGGCGGCGAGGACGCGGCGGAGCTCGATGAGATCGAAGCTGTTGGCCCCGCTTTTCACGTAGAGCGCGATCAGGCCGATCAGCGACAGCATCGCGCCCAACGTGAGGTAAATCGTGAGCTTCATCGCCGCGTAGTTGCGGTCGCGGCCGCCCCAGATGCCGACCATGATGAAGGTCGGGATGAGCGCGAGTTCGTGGAAGAAGTAGAAGAAGAAAATATCGACGCTGGCGAAGACGCCCATCAGGCCGCCCTGCATGATGAGGAGCAGCATGAGGTAGATTTTGAGGCGCTCGGCGCCGGACTGGATGGCGTAGAGGCCGGCGGCAAAACCGACGATGCCGGCGAGGACGAAGAGCGGGAGCGAAATGCCGTTGAGGCCGAGTTTCAGGCCGATGCCGAGCCGATCCAAGCCGGTCGAATACGAGGTCAGGAAGGCGTAACCGTTCGTCGGCGTGACCGAGAAGTAGTGGAACCACACGTGCAGCGCCATGAGCAGCGGGAAGCCGAAGCCGACGTAGGCGAGCTTGACCGACCAGCGTTTGGGCAGACCGCAGGCAATGGCCACCGCGATGGCGAGGGGCACCGCAATCGCGGCGAGCAGGGGATCGAAAGGCAAAGTGCTCATCGCGGGATCAGAAAATCTCGGACGCGTAGATCCACAGGATCACGACGCCGGCGAGGAACCAGTAGACGTAGACGTTGACGCGGCCGACGTGGAGGGCGCGGGTGCCGAGGCCGACCAGACCGACAATGCCGGCAAGGCCGCGGACGATCAGGCCGGCGAGAAATATCTGCTCGAGGAAATTGAGGAAGAGGGCGAAGCGCTGCTGGACCTTGGCGACGTAGTAATCGTAGCCGCGATCAAACGAGAACTGGAGCGCCGTGAGGGCGCCGAAGAGAACGGGGGATTTTTGCTGAAGCGAATCGGACGCGGCCGGCGCGTAGAGCGCGAGGGCGGCGACGGCGCCCAGCGTCATCACCCCGACACTGGTGAGCAAAACGATCGTATGATCCGCGCCGTGCGCGATCGGGATGAGCGCAAATACTTCGGAGAACACGTTCGGGTAGAGCCCGGTGTAACCGCCGAGAACGGTGAGCACGGCGAGGACGACGAGCGGGGCGGTGAGGGAGAGACCGCCCTCGTGGGCGTGCGCGGCGGCATCGGAGCGCGGGGTGCCGAGGAAGGTGAGCTTCCAGAGCCGCACCATGTAGAGCGCGGTGAGAACGGCGGTGAGCGCGAGGAGGGCGAAGACGACCTGATTCTTGGCGAAGGCGAGGTAAAGGATGGCGTCCTTGGAGAAGAATCCGGCGAGCAACGGGAAGCCGATGATCGCGGCGACGCCGAGGGTGAACGTCACGAAGGTCACGGGCATTTTCTTCGCGAGACCGCCCATCTTGAAGATGTCCTGTTCGTGGTGGCAGCCGTGGATGACGGAGCCGGAGCCGAGGAACATGAGGGCTTTGAAGAAGGCGTGGGTGGTGAGGTGGAACATGGCCGCGCCGACGCCGGTGGCGACGAGGTGGGAATGATCGCCATGTGCCACATCGAGCGAGCCGAGGCCGAAGGCGGCGACCATGTAGCCGAGCTGCGAGAGCGTCGAGTAGGCGAGGACCTTCTTGATGTCGCTCTGGACGATGGCGCAGAGGGCGGCGTAGAGCGCGGTGGCGACACCCGTCCACATGATCACGGTGAGCGCGTCGGGCACCATTAGCACGTTGATGCGGCAAAGCATGTAGATGCCGGCGGCGACCATGGTGGCGGCGTGGATCAGCGCGGAGACGGGCGTCGGGCCTTCCATGGCGTCGGGGAGCCAGACTTGTAGCGGAAGCTGGGCGGATTTGCCGACGGCGCCGCAGAAGAGCAGGAGCGGGATCAGAGTGCTGTAGACGTTGTCGCCGGCGGCGAGCTCGTCGAGGTTGACGGTGCCGTTGGCCCAATAGCACATTACGATGCCGAGGAGGAAACCGAAGTCACCGACGCGGTTGGCGATGAAAGCTTTCTTCGAGGCGGCGGCGGGGGCGGCCCGCTCGTGCCAGTGGTTGATGAGCAACCAGGAGCTGAAACCGACCAGCTCCCAAAAAATGAACATCATGAAAAGATTGTCGGCAAAAACGATGCCGAGCATCGAGAACATGAAGATCGAAAGCCCGCCGAAGTAGCGGGCCTTGGCCGCGTCTTCGCGCATGTAGCCAAGCGAGAAGACATGGACGCAGACGCCGACGATGCCGACGACCGAGAGCATCAGCGCGGCGAGATCGTCGAACTTGATGCCGAGGGAAAGGGAGAACGTGCCCAACTGCAGCCAGACGGCCGAGGCGGTGAAGCGGTAGGCATCGCCCCCGAGCGCCAAGGCGAGGCCGGCGACGGCGACCGCAAGCGCGGCGGCGAGGG
>JBDNFZ010000554.1:0-6097 GCA_041689555.1 Opitutaceae bacterium
AAGGGCGTTTCGCTTTCCCATCCCTTCGGCGATTGGAACGCCGCGAGGGGCGGCTTGCCGGGCTGCTTTTTGCTCATGGGGTTTTGGCCTTGGTGGTTGCTCTGGCGGAATGTGGCGCGGCTACGCACCCACCGATTTACCGCCGGGGAAGACGATGACTTTGCCGGCTTGCTTGGGGTAGATGGCAAAGTAGGCTTCGCCCTGCTCCTTGGTGGTCAAGGCGCGGTAGTGGGAGAAGAGGACGGTGTCGTCGGTCTTGTGGCCGAGGATGCGGGCCGTCTCCACGCTGTTGCCGTGCTGCGCGTAGTGGTAGGAGCCGAAGGAGTGGCGCATGGCGTTGCTCTCCCACGTGAGCTTCGCCGCCACGCAGAGCTTCATAAAGCGTTTCTGGAAATCGTTAGCGTGCTCGCTGCGCGCCACGGGGCCGGAGGCGGGCCGGGGCCAGCGGCGGAGCCATGCGACGGCGCAGGCGGGAAGCGGGACGTTGCGGATGCGGCGCTTCTTGGCGATCTCGGCACCGATGACGACGAACGGGGAGGCGTCGTCGAGGCGCACCGCCTGCCAGTCGAGGCGCTTGATCTCTTCGGTGCGGATGCCGCCGAAGAGGCCGAGGACGACGGCCGCGCCGAGGTCGAGGTCGGGGTGGGCGAAGGCGGCGACCAAGAGCTTTTCGGCGTCGGTGGGGCTCAGGATCGAGGGTTGGCGCGCCTCGGAGGTGTTGCCCTCGATCTCCTTGATGTCTTGGCGGGTGAATTCTTCGAGGGGGTTGGCGGCGAGGTAACGCTTCTGCTTCGCGGTCGAGAGCATTTCGGCGAGCACCATGCGGTAATTCTTCCGGGAGCGCGGGGCGAGTTTCAGGCCGGCGAGCCAGTCGAAGAGGATTTGTTTTGTGAGGTCGGGGAGCGGGAAAGAACCGATTTCGTCGCCGATCTTGCCGGCGCGGGAAACGAAGTCGCGGAGGCTGGCGTCGCGCAGTTCGCCGCGAGCGTGCCAGCCGCGCTTCATCGCGATCATCTCGGCGGTGAGTTCGGAAAGGAGCTTGGTGCCGCCGCTGGGGCAAAGCCGTTCGACGGCAAAGGCGACCACGTCGAGCAGGGGCTTGCCGGTGCGGGAGGCGAGGGCCAGCGCCTCGGCGAGGAGCTTGGCGGCTTCGGGAACGGTCAAGCCGGAGGGCTTGAGGTGCGCGGTGGCGTCGGCGTAGTGGCGCGCGATGTCGTCGAGACCGTGGGCGATGTCATGGCCGGCCAGCGTGCGGACGGCGGCGGCGGCTTGGAGCTTCTTGTCGTCGGGCAAGGCGAGGGCGGTGGAGCGGGACTCGCGGAATTCGCGGCCCTTGCTGCGGGCGATGGCCTTGGCTTCCTCGAAATCGCGGCTTTGGAGAAAGATGACACGGCCCCCCGTGAGCTTCTTGGGCAGGGTGACGCGGAAGCCCATACCGTTTGAAGCGTTGGCGCGCTCGCGGACGGTGATGCGGGGATCGTGGAGCCACTGCCACACGCGCATTTTGCCCGTTCTGCCGCGCCGGATTTTGAAGTCATCCGGTGCCGGTTGTTGCTGGTTCATGCCGGGGAAGAGGCACAAATCGGATACAATTACGATACAATTTATTATCTGACAAACGGCATTTCGCGTATGCCGCTTGTATTCAACTACTTAAAATGGTGGAGGTGGTGGGAGTTGAACCCACGTGCCCTCGGCCTTTGCGCGCCACATCTACCGGTATAGCGTCCTCTTGATCTCGTCGGGGCTATGCGTGGACACGCGCTCAGCTCCCAACCAACTCCCGGATGAAGATACGGTGCGCAAACCGCGAGTCGCTCCGCGCACTATACCTGCTGTCGACGTTTGTTTCACCTAGCAGGTGTTGGTGGACAAACGTGACTGCTTATTAGGCAGCCAGGGGCATTTCTTCGTTGTTGCCTGTTATTTTTTTGAAGCGGGATTTACGAGAGAACTTCACTCTCGACCGGCAGCGACGCACGCCAACCAAGGGTCGAATCCAGAACACCCCCAAAGTGGGAAATGGGCCCGGCGCCCAAAGCGCCGTCGATTCGATTGGGTGCGAAACCAATCAAAGAACAAGCCGGCACCATGCGCGCGGTCCGGCGGATTGCAAGGGCCGCGTCGCGGGCTCAGCGGGACAAGGCGGAGATCGAGAGATGTAGGGCGCCCGACTTGCAGGCGCCTTCGGGAGCGCGGGAGAAAAGGACAGGCGTCTGCAAGGCAGACGCCCTACGCCGAAGCGATGTCGCGCCCGCGCCCGCTCAAACCGTGCGCTCGCGCGAATCGCCGCGCAGGCGGATCGTCTTGTGGCGCAGGTCGTGGACGGTCTCGATCCGCCGCACGCTGCGGCTCTTGGCGCGCATGAGGATCGAATGCGTGATGGCGCGGTGGCCGGTCACGCGCACCCCGGGGAGGAGCGCGCTGTCGCTGATGCCCGTCGCGCAAAAGATCGCGCTGTCGCCGGTGACGAGTTCGTCGGCGCGGTAGATTTTATTTAGCTGCGCCTCGGTGAGGCCGCCCTTGAGGAGTTCGGCGCGTTCGGCGTCGTCGCGGGGCCACATCCGGAGCTGGATGTCGCCGCCGAGCGCACGGAGCGCGGCGGCGGTGAGCACGCCTTCGGGCGAGCCGCCGATGCCGAAGTAGAGATCGACCGCCGCGTCGTGCAGCGCGGGGGCGACGGCGGCGGTGATGTCGCCGTCGGAGATGAGGCGGAGCGCGGCGCCCGAGGCGCGGATCTCCTCGATGAGCTTGGCGTGGCGGGGGCGGTCCATCGTGCAGACGACGATCTCGCGCACGCGCTTGCCGAGGGCGAGGGCGACGATGTCGAGGATGTTGGTGAGCGGCGTGTCGAGGTTGAAGGCCGGCACGCGGCGCAGCTCGATCTGCTCCACCACGCGCGGGCCGTAGGTGAGTTTCTCGGAGTAGAAGGCCGGGATGCTCATCATCGCGCGCGGCGCGCCGGGCGGGGCGAAGGTCGCCGCCATCACGGAGATCGAGTTGGGCAGGCCCTTGGAGAGGTTGGTCGTGCCGTCGATCGGATCGACCGCGATATCGACGTGCCAGGTGCCGGGCGCCCACGTGCCGAGTTTGTCGCCGATAAAGATGCCGGGGGCGTTGTCCTTGATGCCTTCGCCGATCACGCATTCGCCGGAGATGTCGACGTATTCGAGCACGCCGAGGATGGCGCGGCTCGCGGCGTCGTCGGCGGTCTCTTTCGCGTTGCGGCCAAGCCAGGGGAGGCAGGCAAGGGCGGCGTTCTCGGTCGCGCGGACGAACTCGAACTGGAGCGAACGCTCGGGGTTGCGCTCAAGGTCGCCGATGGCGGAAAGGTCGGGTGGAGGCGTGGGCATGGGGCGGGTTTTTTCGGAGGTTGGCGGGTCCGTGGTCTGCGCCAACGCGAAAAAGGCGGGACGCAGCGGGGTATTAGCGCCGGGCTTGCCGGGGAAACATGCGGTGAAATCTTTCGCCAGGCGTAGCGGTTCGGGGCGGCCCGGTTGTCACCGTTCGGGCCCGGGCTGATTAATCCGCAGGATTCGCGTTGAACCCGCGCGCAGATCGCGGCGAAAACCTCCGGCCATGAGTATCAAGATCGGCATCGTGGGGGCGGGTCAGTTCGCGCAGCACTTCATTCCGTTGTTTAACGCCCACCCCGGCGTCCGCAGCGTGCTTCTGGCCGACCTCGACGAGGGGAAACGCACGGCGTCCGCGGCGAAATTCGGCGTCGCCGCGACGTGCGCCACCCTCGACGACGTCCTCGCGAGCGACGTCGATGCGGTCGCGTTGTTCACCCAGCACTGGATGCACGGACCGCAGGCGATGCAGGCGTTGCGCGCCGGGAAACACGTCTATTCCGCCGTGCCGTGCGCGGCCTCGATCGAGGAAACCCGCGCCTTGGTCCGCACGGTGGAGGAGACCGGCCGCATCTACCAGATGGGCGAGACGAGCTACTATTATCCGCACGTGTGCTGGGCGCGGGAGCAGCACCGGAAGGGCTTTTTCGGCGACATCACGCTGCTGGAGGCGGGCTATTATCACGACTGGGACATCACGAGCATCGACTCGCGCGGGATCATCGCCGCGCGCACCACGCCGGGCAACTTCCTCAAGATCGCGGGCTCCCCGCCGATGCATTATCCCACGCACACGATGAGCCAGGCCATCGGCGTGACCGGCGCGCACATGACGCGCGTCTCCGCGCTCGGCTGGGTCGACCGCCACCCCGACGGCATCTACGACCCGGCGGTCAACGACCACGCCAACGCCTTCAGCAACCAGACCGCGTTCTGCGCGATGAGCGACGGCGCCGCCGCGCGCATCAACGAATTCCGCCGCGTCGGCCACCCCGGCGGCGAGTTCATGACCGTTTGGGGCACGCGCGCCTCGCTCGAATACTCCTTGGCCGGAGCCGTGGCCATCGGCCATTCCTTCGGCGACACGCGCCGGCTCGACGACCTCTTCAAGCTCCGCCCCGAGACCCACGGCGGCACCGCGCTCGCCCAGCCCGTCGAGCGCCTCCCGCGCGAATTCGCGAAACTGCCCAACGACCACTGGGGCTCCCACCAGTTCCTCGCCGACGATTTCGTGCGCGCCTGCATCAGCGGCGAGCCGCCGCCGACCAACGTCTGGCAAGCCGCACGCTACCTCGTGCCCGGCTTCATCGCGCACGAGTCCTGCAAACAGGGCGGCGCGCAACTGCCCGTGCCGGACTTCGGCGCGGGCCCGAGGTAGGGCGGACTTCAGTCCGCTCGGTGTGCGCGAGGGGAAGGCGGACTTCCGCGCGGGCCCGAGGTAGGGCGGACTTCAGTCCGCTCGGTGTGCGTGAGGGTAGGGCGGACTTCGGCGCGGGCCCGAGGTAGGGCGGACTTCAGTCCGTTCGGTTTGCGCGAGGGAAAGGCGGACTGAAGTCCGCTCGGTTTGCGCGGGGGAAAGGCGGACTGAAGTCCGCCCTACTTGCGGCAATACACGTAGTGGTAGCGTCGGCATCTTGCCGGCTTGTTCGTCGGTCGGGCCGGTTGGAAGCCGGCGCAAGGCGCGCGGCCCCTTCGCCGGCGTGCACCGGTGATTTTTTCCATGACTCGCCTCCTGCGGCGCGCATCCTGACCGCGATGCCCCCGCCGCTGCCGTTCCACACCGTCGCCCGCCTGCCCGCGCCCGGCGACAACGTCGCGATCGCCATCCGCACGCTCGACGCCGGCACCGTGATCGATCTCGCCGGCGGACCGTGCGCGCTGCCGCACAGCATCCTCGAGGGTCACCGTTTCGCCGTGGACGCGATCGCGCCGGGCGCGCCGTTGCTCTCGTGGGGCCTGCCCTTCGCCCGTGCGCTCGCGCCCATCGCGCCGGGCGACTACGTGGGCAACGCATCCATGCTGGAGGCGCTCGCCGTGCGCCGGTTGCCCTTTCCGCTGCCGGCGCGGGCCAACTTCGCCGATGCGCTCGAGCCGTTCGTCCTCGACGAGGCCGCCTTCCGGCCCGCGCCGCCGGTCGCCCTCGCGGCGGAGCGGCGCACGTTTCAAGGCTTTCGCCGGCCGGGCACGCGCGGCGTCGGCACGCGCAACACCCTCGTCATCCTCGGCACCACGTCGCGCACCGCCAGCTTCGCCCGGCAGCTCGCGGCGCGGCTCCAGCCGCTCGCGCGCCTCTTTCCCTCCCTCGACGGCATCGTCGCGGTCGCGCACACCGAGGGCGGCGGACCCGGCGAGCCCAACAACTCCGCCGAGGTCCTGCGCGCGCTTGCGGGCTTCATGGTGCATCCCAACGTCGGCGCGGTGCTCGCCGTGGACTACGGTATCGAGCCGATCACCAACGCCCGGCTCCGCGACTTCATGGTCGCGCACGGCTACCCGCTCGCCGACGTGCCCCATGCGTTCCTCAGTATCCGCACCGGGCTCGCGGCCGCGCTCGGCGAGGGCGAGGCGCTCGTGCGCGGGTGGCTGCCGGTCGTGGGCGCGCAGGCGCGCACGCCCGAGCCGTTGAGCGCGCTGCGCGTGGCGTTGCAGTGCGGCGGCTCGGATGCGTTTTCCGGCGTCTCGGGCAATCCCCTCGCGGGCGCGATCGTCCACGAGGTCGTGCGCCACGGCGGCATCGGCGTGCT
>JBDNFZ010000555.1:0-3239 GCA_041689555.1 Opitutaceae bacterium
CCCCGTGATGCTCCACCCGCAGACGCTCCGCCTCACGCACGTCTACGAAGAACTCGGCCTCGCCTTCCCGCCCTACCGCGCCTTCGACCCCGCGCCCGCCGCCCTCGCCGGCCACGTCGTCATCTGTCCGCCCCAATCGCGGACATCGGCGTTCCTCAAAAAAATTCCCGCCCGCCGCACCGCCGTCATCACCGGCTGGGCCCTCGATCCCGGCGCGATCCATCGCTACCAATGCGACGCCGCCTTCCCGCTCTCCGATCACGCCGACTACGCCGATCTCCTCCGCTTCGTCGAACTCGTCCAACCGTCCCGCGTCCTCACGCTCCACGGTTTCTCCCGCGAATTCGCCGCCGACCTCCGCGCCCGCGGCCTCGAAGCCTGGGCCATCAATCACCCCAACCAGCTCGACCTCGGCCTAACCAAACCCGCCCCGCCACCGGCTCCTTTGCCCGCCCGTCCGTCCGCTCCCTCCGCTCAAGAAATCGAAATTCCGAAATCGAAAATCGAAAATTTCCTCTCCTTCGCCCTGCTCGCCGACCGCCTCGAGGAAACGCCCGCCCGCCTCGACAAAACCGACCTTCTCCGCAGCTACCTCGCCGAACTCGGCGCGATCTCGCCCGACTCCGCCGCGCTCGCCGCGCTCTATTTCACGGGACGCCCGTTCCCCCAGTCGTCCGCGCTCACGCTCAATCTCGGCTACGCCCTGATCCGCCGCGCCCTCCTCAAGATCACCGGCCTCACCGAATCCGATTACCGCGCCGCCTACCAGCGCTTCCCCGACGCCGGCGACGCCGCCGAAGCCGCCCTCACCAACTCCCCGCCCCCACCCGCCGTTTGTCACGTATTACGTGACAAACCCGCCACCCGCTCCCTTGCCATCCCCCACGAGACTGGTCCGGCCCACCCCGACGTTTGTCACGTATTACGTGACAAGTTTCCTGATGCGAAGCCTGAGTCTGCGCTCCAGGGCGCGCTTACAGCAGCGGGTTTTCCCCTCCTCGGCCTCGGTGAATTCCTCACCGCTCTCGCAACCACCCGCGCGCCCACGGAAAAACTCGATCTCCTCCAAGCCCGTCTCGGCGTCCTCACGCCCGTCGAAGCGAAATTTCTCATCAAGCTCCTCCTCGGCGATCTCCGCATCGGCCTGAAGGACAGCCTCGTCGAGGACGCGCTCGCCGCCGCCACCGGCCAGCCCCTCGAACTCGTCCGCGAGGCCCACATGCTCTGCGGCGATCTCGCTGCGGTCACGCGCGCCGCGTTTGCCGGCACGCTCGCGTCGATCCACCTCCGCGTCTTTCAGCCCATCCAGTTCATGCTCGCGAGTCCCGAGCCCACCGCCGACGCCTTACTCGCGCGCCTCACTCCGCCCGTCTGGCTCGAGGAAAAATACGACGGCATCCGCTGCCAGCTCCACAAATCGGGCGACCGGGTCGAACTCTACTCCCGCGAGCTCCACCGCATCACCACGCAGTTTCCCGATCTCGCCCGCGCCGCCCTCGCCCTGCCCGGCGACTGCATTCTCGACGGCGAACTTCTCGCTTGGCGCGGGACCCGCGCGCTCCCGTTTGCCGAACTGCAAAAACGTCTCGGTCGCACCGGCGGCGACGATTTCTTCCTCGGCGCCGAAATCCCCGTCGCCTTCTCCGCCTACGATCTCCTCTGGCTCGACGGCCGGTCCCTCCTCAAGTCGCCCCTCTCCACCCGCCGCGCATCCCTTGCCGCCCTTCTCTACGCTCCCGATGTCCCCGCCCCCGATCTCTCAACTCTCGACTCTCAGCTCTCAACTTTTCCTTCCTTCCACCTCGCTCCCACCACCGCCGCCCACACCGCCCTCGACATCGAGGCCGCCTTCCTCGCCGCCCGCGCCCGCGGCCACGAGGGCCTCATGGCCAAAGACCCCGCCAGCCTCTACACGCCTGGTCGCCGCGGACTCGCCTGGCTGAAACTCAAAAAAGCCTACGCCACCCTCGACGTCGTCGTGGTCGGCGCCGAGTTCGGCCACGGCAAGCGCCGCGACGTGCTCAGCGACTACACCTTCGCGATCCGCGACGAGGCCCAAGGCGACCGCCTCCTCACCGTCGGCAAAGCCTACTCCGGCCTCACCGACGCCGAGATCGCCACGCTCACCGCGCATTTCCTCGAAACCACCACGGAGATCAAAGGCCGCCTCCGCTCCGTCGTCCCCGACACCGTCCTCGAAATCGCCTTCGACAGCATCGCGCCCAGCGCCCGCCACCAAAGCGGTTTCGCCCTGCGCTTCCCCCGCATCGCCCGCATCCGCACCGACAAGACGCCCGCCCAGATCGACACCCTCGCCACCTGCCGCCGCCTCGCCGGCGTCGCCGTGTGACGCCCCGCATGTCCGCCTCCGACCACGTCGCAGTCACCGCCCCCGCCCTCACCGAGAAGGGCCTCTTCGCCGCCCTTCATCCGCAACTCTCCGCTTGGTTCGCCCGCCGCTTCACGCACTTCACCTCCGCGCAGCGCCTCACCATTCCGGAAATACTCGCCGGCCGCTCGACGCTCCTCTCCTCGCCCACCGGCAGCGGCAAAACCCTCGCCGCCTTCACCGCCGTCTTCGACCACCTCGCCCGCGCCCACGACGCCGGCACGCTTCCCGCCGCGCCCGTCGCCCTCTACGTCTCCCCGCTCCGCGCCCTCGCCTACGATCTCCAAAAAAATCTCAACCAACCCCTCGCCGAACTCGGCTGGGACTGGCTCCGGGTCGCCAGCCGCACCGGCGACACCGCCGTCGCGGAGCGCGCCCGCCAGAAGAAAAAGCCCCCGCACATCCTCGTCACCACGCCCGAGAGTCTCACCCTCCTGATCGGCACCCCGTCGTGGCTTCCCCTCTTCCGCCACGGCCGCTACCTCATCGTCGACGAACTCCACGCCCTCGCGGAAAACAAACGCGGCACCCAACTCTTCCTCACCGCCGAGCGCCTCGAAGATGTCCTCTCGCCTGCCGCCCCACGCCTCGCGCCCGCGCGCACGGGCCCGCTTGTGCGCATCGGCCTCTCCGCCACCGTCGCCCCGCTCGCCACCGTCGCATCCCTCCTCGTGGGTCCCGCCCGCTCATGTCGCCTCGCCGTCACCCACGACCGCCGCCCCGCGCGCATCGAGGTGTTCTCCCCGCTCGCGAAAAATCCCTACCCGCCCGCCGGCTACACCGCCATCCGCGTCCTCCGCGAACTCGCCGCGCTCCTCGCGACGAAGCGCACCACCCTCGTCTTCACCAA
>JBDNFZ010000556.1:0-2360 GCA_041689555.1 Opitutaceae bacterium
GGCGGGGGTTGACGCGAAGCACGCCGCGATGAAGAGCAACAGGGAAACGGTGAGGACGTTGAGCCGCTCATACCAACGCGGGTTCGGGAGCTGCGGCGGAGCGGGCGGCAGGCCGGGCGCGGACGGTTGAGACGGTCGGGAGCCGGCCACGGGTGTGCTCATCGCGCGACCTTTCGCAATTTCCACGCACCGTCGCCCGAGCCATCGAAACTGAGGACCACTTCTGCGAAACGCTCGATCAAGTTGGGGTTGTGCAGGACGCAGAACACGGTGCGGCCGCGCTGGGCGGCCTCTTGCCTGAGGATGCCGAGAACGCGGCCCGTCAGATAGGTGTCGAGGTTCGAAACGGGTTCGTCGGCGAGGTAGAGCTCCGGCTCTTGTAACAACGCGCGGGCGATGGCGGTGCGTTGTTGTTCGCCGCCGGACGTCTCGCACGCCCAGCGGTTGACCTTATCGCCGAGGCCGAGGTCGCACAGGATGCGGTAGGCCTCTTCCCGGTCGGCGCGAGGGAAGCCGAAGAGGGTCCGCCACCAGCGGTGGCGACCGAGCCGGCCGCAGAGGGCGTTGTCGAGCAGGCTGCTGGTGGGGACGAGCAGGTTGTTTTGAAACACCACTCCCGTCGCGCGGCGCACGGCGGCCGGTGCGTGCGTCGCACCGGCGCGATCGTGAAGGGTTATGCTACCTTCGCTGGGTTCGAGCAGACCGGCGAAGCAGGCGAGGAAACTGGATTTGCCGACACCGGAGGGGCCGACCACGGCGACGAACGTGCCGCGCGGCACGTCCAAATCGAGTCCACGAAACAGCCACCGGTCGCCCCGTTTAAGGCCGAGGCCGCGTGCGGCAACGTGAAGGGACTGCGTGCCATCGGCGGTCACGTCGCGTTATTTTTTGAGCGCGCGTCCGGCCAAGGCGAGACCGTCGGCGAGCGGGGCGAGGTGGGCCTCTTCGTCGACCGGCACGAGGAGGGTCGTGAACAGTTTGTCGCGCAGGGCGGCATTCTCAGGGGCGTTGAGCCTGAGCATCGTGCTGCGCAGCGCGGCAATGTCGGCCTCGGTGAGCGAGGCGCGCACGGCCACGACGTGGCTGGGGACGGGACCTTGTTTTTGAAGCATGCGCAATCGGGCGCGCTGCCCGACCGAAAGGTGTTTGTCCCGGTCGAGGACGTAGTAGCTGACGGCGGCCGCTTCCGCGTCGCCGGCGAGCACACGTTCGATGGCCGAGACATAGCCGATGCCGTAGTAGAGATTGCCGCGTCCGAAAAAGGTCTCCGCGTCGCCGTCGTCGCCGATGAGGCCACGGCTGCGAAGATCATTGAGCGGGATCACAAAACCGGAGGTGCTCGTCTTGCTGGAGAAGGCGACCGGCTTGCCGCGCAGATCTTCGATGCCGCGGTAGGGCGCGTCCTTTTTAACGACCCAATAACTGTCGTAAGCGGTGCGACCGTCGGCGAATTCGCCGGCGAGGAGCACATGGCCGATCTTGCGGGCGCGGGCGTTGACCATGTCGGTGGCGCTGAGGTAACCGAGGTCGATCGTGCCGTTGGCCAGACCTACCAAAATAGTCGCGGCGGACAAAGGGATAACCACTTCGGCGGGGCGTCCGAGTTCGCTGGAGAGAAAAGCTTCAAGCGCGCTTTTCTCCCGGAGCATCAGCTCGGGATTTTTATCGGGTTTCAGCGCGACAACGACCTTGTTGATCGAGAGGGCGGCGGGTTTTTCGGCTGCGATCGATAGGTGCGTGGCGGCGATACCTAGCAGCAACGCCAACCAGCGGGTGGCGAAGGGACAAAGCGCGACGAGGAGCTTCATAATTAGGAGAAGCGGTGTTCGGGTTTTAGATGAGAGCAAGTCTCAATACAAATACAGCGCCGGTTTTTCGTGGCGGTTGACCGCGACCGGGAGGGGTCAAACCCGCTAATCATGGGCGACGCTGACCGTTAATCTGGCCGAACGAAGTTATCCGATTCACTTCGACGCGGATGTCGCCCCAAAGCCGGACGGATAAAGCCGGTAGTGACATCGGATGGTCAGGCGAGCGCGGAAGCGCAAACTTACCATCCCATTTCATTTCCGGGGAAGCCTATGTCCCCGGACATACTTCTGGGCCCGCTTGCCTACGGCCGAACTGTGGGCATTGCTCTCGTGGCTAGCAAAAACCCAAAGTCGGAAACCGATTCGTAAACCGTAGAAAAGGACCCAAAATGCCTACCGCCAAGCCTAGCCTTTATGCCAACATTCATGCGAAACAAGAACGCATCGCCCGCGGTGGCAAAGAGCACATGCGCAAACCTTCCGACCCGGGCGCACCCAGTTCCAAGGATTTTGAGAAGTCAAAAAAGACCTCTAAATCCAAAAGAACCA
>JBDNFZ010000557.1:0-4706 GCA_041689555.1 Opitutaceae bacterium
AACCGGATCGAGGATCGTGCTCTTGGGCATCTGGCTCTTAAGTTGCTCCATGAACCACGCGCGGGCGGCCGGGTCGCCATGGGTGAGGATGACGCTGCGGGCCTCGGTTTGGACGACGAATTGGACGAGTTCCTCGCGGTCGGCGTGACCGCTCAGGTGGAAGCGCTCGACGCGGGCCTTGATCTTGGTCTTCACGTTGGCGGTCTTGAAGAGAAAGGTGTCTCCGGGAGAGGAGGCGAGGAGTTCGCCGCCGGGGGTTTCCGGGTCGCAGTAGCCGACGAAGCCGATGGTGTTGCGCGCGTTGCCGAGGAGACCCGAGGCGAGGGTGTAGCTCGGGGTGCGCTCGACGAGCATGCCGGAGCTGATGATGTAGAGGGCGTTTTGGCCGGGGTCCTGGCCGGGGACGAGCTTGCGGGGCGTGGGCTTGATCTTGAGGTCCTTGATGATGCCGCGGTTGAACTGGACGTGCTTCGTCTTGCGGCTGATTTCGTCGAAATAGTCGGCGAGGTCCATGCCGAGACCGGAGGCGAAGATGGGAAACTCGGTGAGTTTGCCGAACTTCCGGGCGTCGTGGATGATGGTGAGGACCTCTTGCATCCGACCGAGCGCGAAGACGGGAATGAGAAAGGAACCGCCGCGCTGAATGGTGTCGTTGATGCTGGCGACGAGGCGGGTCATTTCCTCAGAGCGGCTCTTGCCGGCGGGACGCTCGGTCGTGCCGCGGGTGGTCTCGGTGACGACGGTGTCGAAATGGCCGGCGGGGAAACGGGCGCCTTTGAGCGTGCGCTGGTCGGTGAAGAGGACGTCGCCGGTGAAGAAGATGGCGCGGTGCTTGTGGATGATCTCGACGGCGGCGGCTCCGGCAACGTGACCGGCGGGGTGGAGAATGATCTCGATCTCATCCTTGTTACCCCGGAAATTTTTCGCCTGGTTGAAATTGAGACCGACTAGGCGCTTCCCGCAGCGATCAATTTCCTCGTGGGTGAAGAGGGGGTAGTCCGCGATGTTGGCCTCTTCCTTTTGGCGCATCATGACGTTGGCGGAGTTGTGGAGCATCCGCTCGATGAGCATGCGGCTCGAGGTGGTCATCAAGACCGGGGCATTGGGGTGCTCGCGCATGAGGACCGGGAGGCTCCCGATATGATCCAAATGGCAGTGGGTAATGATGATAAGATCGACGGGCTTGCCTCGGGTGAGTGCGATGTCCGGGGAGGCGGCGCGGCCTACGGCCTTGGGATTCAGGCCGCAGTCGATGACGATGCGGAGGTCGCCGAGTTCGATGAGCATCGAATTGGCACCGATGCCACCCGCGCGGTTGAGGTCAGTTAACTTCATGAAAGGTTAAGCAAACACCAGAACGCCGGAGAGAACGAGAACGAATTTCGCCGGCGGCGCGGACCTTTGTCGCGTGCAGGGTATCCGACTGCCTAGCAGGAGGCATCGGGAACGGGCGGAACCAATAAATCGAACGGCGGAAGGCGCACATGAATCTTTCGCCCCAAGTCGTCGACTCCGTGGAAGGAGCCCGAGGCACGGGCCGATTCACCCGAAACGTGGTAGCTGTTATACGAGAAATGCTCGCCGGGGGACAACCGGGGTGTCTCGCCGACAATCTTCTCGCCCTCGACGACGAGATGCGAGCCGTCGGCCTGTTCGATCACCCACTTTCGGCCCAAGAGGATGACCGTGCGCTCAGATGCGTTCAGCACCGTCACGAAATAGACGAACGCGTGCGGCTTGTCGGCCGGCAAGCTTGCTCCGCCATGGTGGTAAGCGAGTTTGTCGAGACGAGCGGAAAGGCCGGGAAGTTCAAGCGAGCTACAGGACACCGGCGGAAACAGAACGCAGAATCCCGGTGCCGCAAGCGCGTCCTGCGATTGCGACAAGGATCCGAGCTTCGGGCTTGCTGCACGGAGGCGGTCTCCGCAAAAACGCGATCCCATGGGAAAACTGGCATTGCTCTCGGTCAGCGACAAACAGGGACTCGTCGAGTTCGCTGCGGCGTTGGTCGCCACGCATGGCTACACGCTGCTGTCGACGGGCGGCACGGCCAAACTCCTCGCCGCGAGCGGACTACCGGTCACCGAAGTCGGAACCCATACCGGTTTCCCGGAAATCATGGAGGGCCGGGTAAAGACCCTTCATCCCAAGATTCACGGCGGCCTGCTCTGTCGTCGCGATAAAGCGGAGCATTTGGCGCAAGCTCGGGAGAACGACATCGAGCTGATCGATCTCGTGGTGGTGAACCTTTATCCCTTCGAGGCGACGGTCGCCAAGCCTCACGTGGAGTTTGCCGAAGCCATCGAGAACATCGATATCGGCGGCCCGTCGATGCTGCGGAGCGCGGCGAAAAATCACGAAAGCGTGACCGTGGTGTGCGATCCGGCAGACTATACGGGCGTGCTGGCGGGTTTGGCGGCGGGCGAGGGCAGCGGGGTTCTTCGCGAGCTGCGCCGCCGACTTGCGCTGAAAGTTTTTCAACGGACCGCGAGCTACGATCAGGCGATTGCCAAGTATCTTGAGTCGCAGGCGACGGAGCCGGACTTGGAGGCGCTGGGCGGCTTGCCCAAGGAACTTACCTTGAGCTGGAAGAAATCCCAGACCCTGCGCTACGGCGAAAATCCCCATCAACGGGCGGCGCTTTATGGCACGTTCCATGAGCATTACGAGCAGCTGCAGGGCAAGGAACTGAGCTATAACAATATCTTGGATATCACGGCGGCGACCTATCTTATCGGTGAGTTTGAGCGGCCGACCGTCGCGATTTTGAAACACACGAATCCCTGCGGCGTGGCCAGCGACGATACGCTGATGGGCGCATGGGAAAAAGCCTACGCGACCGACCGCCAGGCGCCCTTTGGCGGGGTCATCATCGCGAACAACACGCTCGGGGGAGACCTCGCGGCGGTGATCGCGGAGATTTTCACCGAAGTGATCATCGCGCCGCGTTTCAGCCCCGAAGCCCTCGCGATTTTTTCGAAGAAGAAAAATCTCCGGCTCATGATCGCGAAAGAAGGGATGGGAGCGGATGCTCTCACGGAGATACGGTCGGTCGTCGGCGGGGTGCTGGTGCAGGACCGCGACCGCACGCTGGGCAACGTGCGTGATTTCAAAGTCGTGACCCAACGACAGCCCTCCGCGGAAGAGTGGGCCGCGATGATGTTCGCATGGAAGGTCGGCAAACACGTGAAATCAAATGCGATCGTGTATGGGCGAGGTGAGCAAACCCTGGGAATCGGCGCGGGCCAAATGGCGCGGGTCGACAGCTCGCGGATCGCGGTGTGGAAGGCGGGCGAAGCCTGTCTCGATCTCCGTGGATCCGTGGTCGCAAGCGAAGCGTTGTTTCCCTTTGCCGACGGGCTGATCGCGGCGGCCGAGGCCGGCGCGACGAGTGCGATCCAGCCAGGCGGATCGATCCGTGACGCTGAAGTGATTGCCGCGGCCGATGCGCGCGGTATGGCGATGGTTTTCACCGGATCGAGGCACTTTAAACACTGAGTTTTTATTGGGTTTTTGCGGTTGGCGGACCCGGGGAAAGTGCGCCACGGTGGGCGCATGTTTGACCCCGTTGAAAAATTAAAGGAGTTCATCCGTCATCCCTCGGTCTCGGCCGATCCCAAGTTCGCCGAAGGGATGCGTGGCGCGCAGCGATTCGCCTCGGACCTGCTGGCCTCGATGGGCTTCTCGGTCGAGGTCGTGCCCACGGCACTGCACCCGATCATTCTCGCGGCGCGGGGTGGTGAGGCGAGTTGGCCGCACGTCGTGATCTACGGTCACTACGACGTCCAGCCGGCGGACCCCTTGAATCTCTGGACGACGCCGGCCTTTGAACCGACGATCCGCGGCAATCGCATTTTCGGGCGCGGGGCGGCCGACAACAAAGGGCCGCTGATGACGAACATCACGGCGGTAGCGCGTTTACTGGCGGCAAATCCGGCGCTACCCTTGCGAATCACGTTTCTCATCGAAGGCGAGGAAGAGATGGGCAGCCCGAGTTTTCCGAAATTTCTCGATGGCTACAAGGACCGGTTGAGCGCGGCGGATTTCGTCTACCTCTCGGATACGGCCCTGCCCAACGAGAACCAAGTGGTTTTGACCTGCGGACTCCGGGGCTTGGCGCTCTTCGATATCGAGATTACGGGGGCCAAGGGCGATTTGCATTCCGGGTTGCACGGCGGCGTGTTGCTCAATCCGATCCAAGCTTTGGCCGAGGTCATCTCGACTCTGCACACCCCGAACGGCCGCGTGAATGTCCCGGGATTCTATGATGACGTCCTCGACGTGCATCCGTGGGAACGCGAAGAGCTGAATAAGCTGGGCGCAGACGAGAAAGCTTACGCCGAGTTCCTGGGTATTGATACCTTTTATACGGCGCCCGGATTCTCGCCCTTCGAGTCGGCGAGATTTCAGCCGACCTTGGAATTCAACGGCATTGGCGGCGGTTATCAGGGCGAAGGCACGAAGACGGTAATCCCGAGCAAGGCCTTCGCGAAAATAAGTTGCCGCCTCGTGCCGAATCAGCAGCCCGAAAAAATCAAGCGGCTCGTTATGGATACGATCCGTGAGCGTTTGCCGAAAGGCGTGAAGCTCCGGTTCATCGACCAGCACAAAGGCGACCCCTACGTGGTGGTGCCGCCGGGACGGAGCAACACTCCGCCAGATCAGTCACCGGTCTTGGCGCGGGCTTTCCGAGCGGCGGACACGGC
>JBDNFZ010000558.1:0-3752 GCA_041689555.1 Opitutaceae bacterium
AAGCGCGGGGAACGCCTCACCGCATCAATCTTCCGCGCCCATGCAAGGTCCGAGGCATCCCACTTTCGTGCGGGCTCGACGAGCAGGGCGGGCTTCAGCGCGCCTTATCCGTGACGATGCGTTCGAAAAGCAATTTCACTCGCGGACGCGGAAACCAAAAGGCGGACGGCGACCTCGGCGCGCCGTCGGCCCGCGTCCTCCGGACAAACGCGCCGGGAGGTCGCGTTCCACCCCGAGACGATCGCATGGATACGCCCTGTCACGATTTGCGCAGAAGAAAGCGCGATGCTTTCAACCCGAATTGCGCGCCCAAGTCGGGCGGAAGCCCGCCCTACCCTTCCATTTTCACGATCCCGCGACGGATCGCCTGGGCCGTCGCCTCCGCGCGGTCATGCACATCAAGCTTTTCGAGGATGTGGCTGACGTGCCGCTTGACCGTGTCCTCGGAAATCGAGAGCGCCACGGCGATTTCCTTGTTCGCCCGGCCCCGGGCGATCAGCGCGAGGATTTCCCGTTCGCGCGGAGTGATCGCGGGGCCGAGGCGCAGCGCGTTCCAACGCCGGGCGATTTCCGGCGGGAGGGAACGGCGACCCTGCGCAACGAGCCGGATTGCGGCCAGGAGTTCATCCCGCGAGGCGGATTTTTGCAGGTAGCCCAGCGCGCCGGCGTCGAGCGCAGCCTGCACCTCGTCGTCGCGCGCGAACGTGGAGAAAATCAACACCCGCGCCGAAGGATCGGCCGCGAGCAACGAGGCTGTGGCGGCGGCACCGCTCATCCCGGGCAGTTGGAAATCCATCAAGACGACGCGCGGTTGCACCTGCCGGTAGACGTCGACCACGTCTTCGCCCCGCTCGACCTCGCCGACGACGGCGATAGCGTCGTCGAGTTCGAGAGAGGCGGCGAGGCCGCTGCGCACGACGAAATGATCGTCGACGATCATGACGGTGAGCGAGGCGAAGGAAAGGGCGGGGACGGACATGGCGGAGCGGTCAAACGAGGGGAGAGGTTTCCGATAGCGACCGCAACGGGAGGGTGACTTCGACGGTGGTGCCGGCACCAGCGCTGCTGCGCCAGACTACCTCGCCGCCGATCTTGCGGGCGCGCTCGCGGATGCCGACGCAGCCGAAGTGGCCGGCTTTGCCGCGGGCGGCGACGGTGGGGTCGAAGCCGGCGCCGTCGTCGGTGATCGTCATGGTGAGGCGGTCGTCGCGCACGGCGGCGACGAGCACGATGTGTTGCGCAACGGAGTGACGGAGAGCGTTGACCACGGACTCGCGGGCGATCATGCGGAGATGGTGGACGGTGCTCGCGGGGAGGGCGGGAAGCGGGGCGGCGAGTTCGGTGCGCACGGCGACATCGGGCGCGGTGGCGTGGTCCTTGGAGAGAGAACGCAGGACGGCGGCGAGGTCGCCGGCAATCTCGGCCGAGTCGCGCAGATCGGAGACGAGGTTATGCGTCTCGGCCTGAATGCGGGAGAGGAGGCCACGCGAGGTATCCACGAGGGTGCGGCCTTTGTCGTCGAGGGTGCGGGTGGCGACGGCATCGAGGCGGAGGCGGAGGCCGGCGAGGTCCTGCTGGAGAGAATCGTGAAACTCGCGGGCGATGCGCTGGCGCTCCTCGAGAGTGGCTTCTGCCTCGATGCGGCGGCGCAAAGCCCGCGTCTGCCGGTCCACCTGACGGCGGAGAAACGCGATCCAGAGGGCGGCGAGGAACGTGACGCCCCCGAGCACCCCGAGCACGGCGGCGAGTCGGCCGGCGGTCCACCACGAGGGTGTTTGCAGAATCTGGAGATCGTCGGCGGAACGTGCGCGCAAGCTCACGATACCGGGCTGGCTGGTGAATAGGGAGGTCATCGCGACCGTCTCGACCTGGCAGATTCCGGTGATCTGCAAGCGTGAACCGTTCGCGGGCGCCTCCACTCCCTCCGGCAGTCGCGCCTGCAACGTCCGCGTTTTGCCTTGGAGCAGCAGCGCTGTGCCGCCGTCCGTCTTAAAGGCGTCGCGCACCGTGCCGGCCACGCTCACGAGATTGCCGTCGTGCAGTTCCCCCAGGTCGTCGGGCGATGGCACTCTTACCGGAGCGAGCGCGGGCCCGCGCTGGCGACGCATCAGCTCGGCATCGACTACGGCCGCGC
This sequence comes from Opitutaceae bacterium, assembly GCA_041689555.1. Lineage (GTDB taxonomy): Bacteria > Verrucomicrobiota > Verrucomicrobiia > Opitutales > Opitutaceae > Tous-C4FEB. The sequence continues at coordinate 2,135 of JBDNFZ010000558.1, forward strand.
TGAACCGATCCATTTCCGGAAAGCCGATGACCGCGACGCGGTCTCCCGGGCTGAGCGTCGTGGCCACGCTCAGCCGCACGCCAAACGCCAGCTCGCCCTGCCGCAGGAAAACCTGTTTGCGCGAAAACACTGCGGTCACGCCGCCTTCGATCCACACGCGCTGCTGCCCGTGCCCCGCGACTCGAAAGGCGAGCAGTTCCTCCGCGGAAATGTGCGGCACCTTGGCGATCGGCGTCGCGGGCGCGAGCACCTCGACTTCGTTCCAGTCGAGCACGCGCACGTAGGGTTGCACGAGCTGGCGCCGCTTGTTGATGAAACCCACCGCCAGCCCCGTCACGCGCACCCGATGGTCCACCAAGGAGCGGCCGCCCGGGGGCGGCTGCTCGACCCGCGCCTCTATCACGCGCGGTCCTATCGCCAGCCGAATCAGGCTCTTTTGCGAATCCACCGGCGTGAGGGAGCGGACGATGCCTTCGAGTGCGACGCGTTGATAGTGATACCGGCCGAAAACGAGATCTTCGTAGCGCGCGGGAATGCCCGGCGGTAATGCGCGATGCCCCAGAATCCGAAACGTCGAAAGACCGAGACCCGGCAGGTAGAGTCCCATCCGCGTCGCGCCCCGCACCTCAATCTCGTCGCCCACGGTCGGCAACGGAACCGAGGTGGTGCTAAAAAACGTGGTCGACGACTCGTCCTGCACGAACACCGCCGAAGGGCCCTCCACGAACACAACCACTCCACGCAGATTCGCTTCGATGCCGCGATTCGCCTCCGCGACCGCGAGCGAACGGACCTCGATGGCTCGGGTGATGATGCGATCTTCCGCGCGTCCATGCACCGCCGACAGGGATTGGACGGCGGCGATCAGAACGAGCGGCAGGGTGGATTTCACGGGGCTGGTCAGGGGATGGAGCGCGTTGTCCTCAACCGTATGCGGCACGATCAAAAGCTCACGCAGCACCGTCGTGAGGACAAGCCGCATTACCTCAATCCATCCTTACGCGAACAGCGCGGCGATAGGTTTGCCGCCGTCGGTGATCGGGACGGGGCGCGAGGCGTTGACGAGGTCTTTCGCGGGATTGATGCCGAGCGCGGCGTGAACGGTGGCGTGGAAATCCGGCACGGAGACGGGGTTCTCCACGGGCTTGCCCGAGAGTTCGTCGGTCATGCCGTAGGCGCCGTGGTGTTTTAGGCCGCCGCCCGCAAGCAGCAGCGAAAAAGCCGCCGATTGATGTCCGCGCCCGCCGCCGCTGTCGAACTGCCCAGGCCGGCCAAACTCGGTGCCGATCACGATCAACGTGCGGTCGAGGAGGTTTTTGGAATCGAGGTCGCTCATGAGTGCGGAGAGCGCGGTGTCGAGTTCGCGGATGAGGATGTGCTGGTTGATCTGGCCGGCATTATGGGTGTCCCAGCCCGCGCCGTTGATGAAATTGAGATTGTGCGAGACCTCGATGAAGCGCACTCCGGCCTGCACGAGACGCCGGGCAAGCAGGCAGCGTTGGCCGAATTCGCCGCCGTAGCGCTGGCGGACGGATGCGGGCTCCTCACCGAGCTTGAAGTGCCGCATAAATCCGGGGCCGGCGAGACGGAGCGCCTCGCGCTGCACCTCGGCGTAATC
>JBDNFZ010000559.1:0-2853 GCA_041689555.1 Opitutaceae bacterium
CGCAAGGTAAAGCTGGCTTGGGCGCTCATAGGATAATCTGCTCCACGATGCCGGCGAGCTGGCCCACGGTCATCAGCGGGTAGGCAGTCGTTGGCATGAAAATGTCGTGCCTACCGAGATCGGCGAAGAGCGAGCCTTCGGCGCTGAACTCGGATGAATACGTCAGACTCTCGAAGCGAAAGTCGCGCCGCTGGAACTTCGCTTTGCCGACATATCCCCACTCCGCGAAGGTTATTGGGCTTGTGTCGAACATGCGCATGGAGAGCGCGTCGCCGTGGACGAGGTTTTGCGAAAGCACGTAGAACGCGGCGCGATACAGGTCGTCCGTCGGCACGAGCTTCAAATACTCGGCGAAGATCCCCAGCAGGTTGGCGCGACACTCGGCAATGTTGTCGGGCAGCAGCTCGATGCCGTAGACGCACATCAGCCCTAGCAGCGCGTAATGCCGCCGCTCAAAATCGGACTTGCCGTAGGTGAGTTCCACCGCGGCGAGTTTGCGCCGCAGAACTTGGACCAGGAAGTTGCCGTCCCCGCACGCCGACTCAAGGAAACGCGAGTCAATGCGCTCGGTCTCGCCCTTCACGAGGTCGAGCATGGCCTCCACCATCCACGCCGGAGTGAAAACCTCCCCGTGATCGGCGACGCGCCGCTTGGATTTGACGAGACTCATCGGCAAATACGGTTAAACCCGGAGTTGAGGTTCATCGCCGGCCCTCCCCGTTTTGAAACAGCTCCAGCGCCGCGGGGAACGGCTCGTCCAGGTTCATCTCGGTGCCGTCGGCCTCGGGCGCGACGCGTTTAAAACCGGCGAACATCAGGCACATCAAGTGCAGGCCGCTGAAATTTTCTCCGGGCAGGGATTGCAGGCGGTATTTTTTCTCCGGGCTCGCGTCGTCGAGGCCTTCGCGCCCCGGCATCGCGACCTCGAAGGCATCCGCCGGAACGCCGGTGAGGAAGGCGAGGTGCGCCAAGGGAATCGCGAGGGTCAACATGAGGTCGGTCGAGAGCAGAGGCGGCACCCTGCACCCTGCCAATTCCAAACCATCCGCCTGACAGCACTTCAGATTTTCCCGCCCCGCTTCATCCGTTTCAACGTTCCCCGAAAATCGAACGGTCGCGCCACCCCGTCCTTGCCGACGCGCCACAGCGCGGGAGGAACCTGATCCGCCGCCAGCTCACACATCCGGTCATAAGCGCGCACGATGCAGGTCGCCTTACCCTCGGGACTCGCGCCGTTGAGCGCGTGCAGCACGAAAACGTGAGCCTTCGACTCTGCGAGCTGTCGGAGAAACAACGGTTGCCGCGTCACGTCATTGTCGCCGCTCACCGGCAGCCAGCCCGAAGCCCCGAGACGGGCCAGCCATTCCGGGTCTTCGGTCTTGGGGCGAAACTGCTCGTCGTGGAGATGGACCTCGATGCCGGCCCGCTCGATCAGCCCCCTGAAAAGGCGTCCGCCCGAGTTGCGGTCGATGAAGACCGCGCATCGCGGGGGTTTACGCGGCGCGCCGATCGGTCCAGCGGAGGGCATCCTCGATTTCCTCGGGCGTCGCACCGTAATCCGCCGCCAAATCGAGCAGATGCTCGCCCGCGTGGAAACGCGCCGCGATCGCCTCGGCGCTCACCCCGAGCTTGGCCAGCACGGGCCTCCCGAAACCGATGCCCGGGGCCAGCATGATCGTCTTCTGCTCATGGCCGTTTACCAGCGGGAAGAACCTATCCGCATAGCCGTCCTCACCATAGACGATCTGTTTCAACCCCTCGTGGATGATCCGCGGCTCCACATGCTGGCCGCGCTCCGACAGCGAGAGCAGATAGTCGTCGCGATCAACGTAGAGGTGCTGGCGATCATGTTTGAAATCGCGATGGGCCAGAAAGAGCAGATCGCCTCCATCGCGGCGCAGGTAGTCCATCGCGTCACGGAGCCGCTTCAGCGGGATGCCATACCCACGGCGAATCGCGAGGAGCATGTGCGCCTCGACCAAGTCGATGAACGAGAGCGGCGCTCCGACGTTTTGCGTCGCCGCCATCACCGGGGCAGCGCGGTGCTTGCCGGCTTTCGTCTGGTAAGTCCTCCCGTGAAACCAAGCGCGCAGTGTCGAGGGATTCGTGCCCAAAATGCGCGCCGCCACCGCCAACGGATAGGCGGGTTCGAGCTTCAGCGGCTGCGGCGTTGCGATCATGGGAGGAACCGCACGACGGTGTCATCGGGCACTCAAAAGCCAAACCCAACCAGAGAAGACAACGCGCGAAAATACGCTGAAAGAGCCAACATCAGACTCTAACGACAGGCGTCAGCCCTCCGGCCCGAAAGCGCGATGTGTGAAAACATCGCTCATACCGGCGTCACCTAATTTTTAGACTTTGGGTGAATCGAGGTAGAGCCGGGACCTCTGGGCCCGGCTGGAGGGGAACCATCGACCAATCCCGTCGGGCCCAGACGTCCCGACGCTACCTGGCTTTTTGCCCGCCGGCTCAATTCGCCAATCACGGATTGGCGAATTGGCCGCCCTCTCAATATCGGAGACCCTGTCTACGGAATTGAAAATCAAAGGCTCCAAGAATGCGGTCCCCACGCCGCTCACCGCCGCCCAGGTGCTGACGCTCACCCCGAGCGCACGTCATACCAAAACTTGTCCGCCGCCGCGCGGTCGTCGCCGCGAAACAGCCGCCGCACGAACGCCGGGTTTCTGAACAGATACCAGTCGCCGAACAGGTCGAACTTCCGGCACGAGGTCACCAGCGGCGTCCGCCACAGCGTGCCCCAGCGCCGCCCCGTCTTCCGTCCGTGCGCCTTCAGCCGCCGCGCGAAATCCACGTCCTCCACCGAGACGAACCGCGCATCGAAGCCGCCGA
>JBDNFZ010000560.1:0-6215 GCA_041689555.1 Opitutaceae bacterium
CTACCGCGCCGATGTCGCGGGCGACGGTCGGGAAGCGGTGGCGGCGGTGGAGCGCCAGCCCTACGACATCGTGCTCATGGATGTGCAGATGCCCGAGATGGACGGCCTTGCCGCGACCCGCGCGATCCTCGCCCTGCACCCGCTGGCGAAAGATCGCCCTTGGATCATCGCGCTCACGGCCAATGCCATGCAGGGCGACCGGGAAAACTGCCTGGCGGCGGGGATGGACGACTATATCAGCAAACCGATCAAGACTGCGGATTTGTCCGCGGCGCTGGAGCGGGCGCGGATCGCGATCACCCGCCGCTGATCCCAGGGAATCCGCGGCATCGTCGGGGCATTGTCGATGCGGTGGACGCTTTCCGTTGTAGCCGGCCTCGCTGAGGCCGGGCGCGAACCGGGGCCGGGCGCGAATCGGGGTCGGCGACCCCGGCTACAACAAAGCCTGCAACAATGCCTGCAGCAGCGTCTGACTGAAAAATGCCCTAGGCTCCGGATCGCGCGGCTCCGTCGGTCGGCCGATCAAGTCTCGTCGCGGCATCCCGCCACAGGGACTCGGCGCGTTCACCGATGATGGCCCGGGCGCGGGCGACCTCGGCGGTGCGCGACGCTTGATGGCGCGCGGCGATCGTCGCGATGTCGTCGAGGTTGTAGAGGAAAACGTTGGCCAATTCCGCGACGCCCGGGGCGATATCGCGAGGGAGCGCGAGATCGATGAAGAACAAAGGGCGCTGGGGCCGGCGATAGATGGCGGCGGCGGCGGCGGCGACCGATACCACGGCATGGGCGGCGGCGGTCGATCCGACGACGATGTCGAAATCGGCCAGCCGCGCCTGAACCTGCGGCAACGGCACCGCTTCGGCGCCGAGGGCCGCGGCCAAGGCACGGGCACGGGCGAGTCGCCGGCTGGCGACGGCTACGGTGGCGGCTCCGTCGCGTTGGAAGGCGCGGGCGGTTTTCTGCCCGATGTCGCCGGCGCCGATCAGCAAAATACGGGCGGTGGCCAAATCGCCGAAAACCTTCCGCGCGAGTTCGACGGCGATGTTGGCGGCGCTCATTGAACCCCGCCCGATGCCGGTGTGGGTGCGGATGTGCTTCGCGGTCTGAAAAGCCTTTTGGAAAATGCGGTGCAACCCGGGCCCGACCGTGCGCCGGGCCTCGGCGGCGGCGAAAGCGGCCTTCACCTGACCGAAGATTTCCGTCTCGCCGACGATCTGGGAATCCAGCCCGGCGGCCACCTCGCAGAGATGCTGGACGGCGGCGGCACCGGTGAGTTCGAAGCTCAGGGCCTCGAAGGCCTCGGGCGCGAACCGCCGGTTGGCGCAGAAAGCGGCCTCGAGCCGGGCGATGGCCGCGGGAGTTTCCGCCACGCCGTAGAACTCGACGCGGTTACAGGTCCCGAGAATGACCAGTTCGCGCAGGCCGCGCAGCTTGGCCATCTTGCCGTGCAACGCCGCGACCTCGGCCTCGTCAAACGCGAGGAGTTCCCGCACGACGAGCGGCGCGCGCTGGTGGGTCACGCCGAGGACGAAAAATTCTGCCGTGGTCATGCCGGGCGGGGCGGAAACATTGACCGATGATTTCGGGCGAGCGGAGCGGGCATGGGAAAGGGCTGTGACCGTGATCCGGCTCCTCCGGCGGAGCAAGGGCGGGGTGGCGTGGCGCGGGCTGCGCTATACGGAGCGGTGCGCCACCCAAAATCGGCACTCGTCGGAAAAATCGCGGACGGCGCGGGATTCCTTGGCGACGGTCTTGCGCAGAGCGTCGAAGGCGTGGGTCCAGCCGGTGGCGGCGAAATCCGCGAGGATCTCGGCGCGGTCGGGCAGGTGCATGAAGGTGCGGCCGGTGCCGGCCTCCTCGAAGTAGCGGTCGCCGAAGTCGACGAGGCGCGGGTCTTGTTCGCCGCGTTCCCAGCGGAGGGCTTCCAGCCGCCAGAGCGCGCGTTCGACATGGGTTTGATCGCGGTCGTGGGTCGTGATGAGCAGCGGCGCACCGGGAATACAGACACGGTGGAGTTCGCGGAGGGCGGCGCGGCGTCGGGCGCGGCCGGGGATCTGCATGAGGCCGTTGAAAAGAAAGAGCGCGCCGGCGTAGGGAGGTGAGAGCCGGGAGTTGGGCGCGGAGAGCTTGGTGGCGTCGGCGTGGAGGAAGCGGATCGCGGCGGCCCCGCGCGCGGTGGCGAGACTGCGGGCCTGGTCGAGAAGCTCGCGGGCAAAATCAAAGGCCGTGAGATTGCGGTAGCCTGCGTCCCAGAGGCCGACGGTCGCGCGACCGGCGCCGCAGCCGGCTTCGAGCAACGGCGCGGCGAGATCGGTGAAGTAGCGCTCGATGAGGACGCGTTCGGAGGCCCAGAGGCCCATGAAGTGGGCGGCGCGGGCGTAGTGGACGACCGCGACGGGATCGTTGAAATCGGCGCGGACGGTGGCGGCGGTGATTTTTTCCACCGGGGCGGAGCGGCGGCTTATGGCGCGAAGACGGCGGCGAGTTCGACGGTCAGGCCGGGGAGGAGCGCGCTCGTGAAGTTCTGCGTCGCGCGGTAGGTGGCCGCGGGCGTGTCGGGATTCTCGGCGAGGCGGTAAAGGGCGAGGGTGCGTTTAGCGGGATCGACGATCCAGAGTTCCTCGACGCCGGTGCGGGCGTAGACCGCGCGCTTGGGGCCGAGGTCGAATTTGCCGGTAGTCTTGGAGAGGATTTCGATGGCGAGGTCGGGGGCGCCCTCGACGCCGTGCTCTTCGACGATGCCGAGGTTGGCCTTGCGGATGAAAAACAGGTCGGGCTGGTAAACGTTGATGTCGGAAAGGTGGACGTCGAGCGGGGCGAGATAGACTTTTCCCAGAGGCTGCGAGCGGAGGTGGTCGCGGATTATCTGGTAGAGGTTGCCGACGATAGTTTGATGAAACGAGCCGGGGGACGGGGCCACTATGAGGTCTCCTTCGATGAGTTGGTGATTCGGCGCGCCGAAGGGAATCTGCGCATACTCGTGGCGCGTGATCGGGCGGGCTTTGGTCGCGAGCATGGCGGGAAGGTGAAACGGTTTTTCAGGAGCGTCAACGCCGGCGGGCCCACGTCGCGATGAACATCCCGTTGGCGTCGAGCTCGTGGGGTTGGAGCAGCAGGGCCGCGTGCGGGGATTTGAGCGCCGCGAGCGGGAGCGGCTCGAGTTCGGGGTGCGCGGCCGAGAAGGCGTCGGCGACGGCCGTGGTCTCGCTGCGGGTGACGGTGCACACGGAGTAGACAAGGCGGCCGCCGGGTTTGAGAGAGCCGGCGAGGTGGTTCAGCATCGCGAGCTGGGTCACGGCGAGCTCCGCGACGTCGTCGGGCGTGGTCGTCCAGCGGGCGTGGGGGTTGCGCTGCCAAGTGCCGACGCCGCTGCACGGGGCGTCGAGCAATATGCCGTCGAACTTGGTCTTGGTGGGGAGCTTCGCGGAACCGTCCCAGAAGGCGACGCGGTAGTTGAAAAGTTTGGCGCGGGCGGCGCGGCGGCGGAGAGTCTCGATGCGCTTTTCGTGCCGGTCGGTGGCCCAGACGAGGCCCTTGTTGAACATGAGATCGGCGAGGTGGAGGGTCTTGCCGCCCTCGCCGGCGCAGGCATCCCACCAGGTTTCCCCGGGCTGTGGGGCGGCGGCGACGCCCACGAGTTGGGAGGCGAGGTCCTGGATTTCAAATTCGCCGTTCTTGAACTGCTCCGATTTGAAGAGGTCCTGCGTGCCCTTGAAGAGGACGGCGTCGGGCGCGTGCGGGGTGGTTTCGGCGATGAAGAGCGACTTGGCGAGGCTGGCGGCGCGGCCGGGGCGGGCGCGGAGACAGAGGGCGGGATCGCGCTGGATCTGGCGGAGGTAGTCGGGCGTGACGTCGAACTCGGTCTTAAGCCACGCGGGCACGGCGAGAACGGCGAGGGCCTCGGGCTTGATCGATTTCGGATCGGCGGTGAAACGCTCCTGCAAGGTGACGGCCTGCTCGAGGCGTTTTTGCGGGGAAGCTTTTTCGTCAAGCCATTGAAACCAGCGGAAGTAGATGAAAACGGTGCGGCTGACGATGCGGCGGGCCGGGGGCTGGAGGTAGCGGTGCGTCTCGAAGTAGAAGCGCAGGGCGGTGTCCGCGCGCTGGTCGGCGGAGATGGTTTTGAGCACGCCGGCGGCGTGGTTGAGCAGGGCCTGGTCGATCATGTGCGACCACGAAACACACGAAAGTGGCGAAAAGGGGAAACGTTATTTCCCGCAGGCCGGAATCACGCCTTCTTCGACCAGCGCCGGTCGGCTTTTAGTTCGAGGGCGCGGGTCTGGATCTGCACGCCGGCGACGGCGGGGTGGGCGCGGAGCGATTGGAAGGTGGCGCCGTTGAGTTTCCAAGTCAGCGCGGTGCTGGCCTCGGCATAGGGGGCGACCCGGTGCTCGAAGAGAAAGGCGAACTCGACGCGGGTTTCACCCGTCTGGCGGTTGAGGGTCTCGCGCAGGAGTTGAAGGAAGGCGGGCAGCTCGGGGTGGGTGGGGTGGACGAGCCAGGTGACTTTCTTCACGAGGCGCGGGACCTCGTTGTCGAGCGGGTAGCATTCCTTGACGTTGATGCGCGGGCCCTCGGTGCCCGTGATGATGTTGCCGAGGACAAGGACGGGGGCGTTTTCGGCAAGGATGGCGCCGTAGGCGGCGTAGCCGTCGGCAAAGAGGTTGAGCGCGACGGAGGCGTTTTTGGTGGCGAGGGTGAAGGCCGCCCACGGGCGGTTATCTTTTTTCGAGAGGCGTTTGACGATGTTGCTGACGATGCCGGCGAGGCGGAATTCGACGCGGTCGCCTTGCTTGAGGAGGTCGTCGACGGCGTAGGTGTCGAGGGCTTCGGTGATGCCGCCGTAGACGTTCATCGGATGGCCGGTGACGTAGAAGCCGAGGAGCTCTTTTTCGAAGACGAGGCGCTCGGCGGAGGTGAAATCCGCCGCGGCAGCGGCGGCGGAGTTGAGAGTTGAGGGTTGAGAGTTGAGAGAAGGAGTGCGCGGCGCGGGATCTTCGGCGAGCATATCTAGGAAGCTGTGCTGGCCGGCGGCTTTGTCGCGGGCGTGGTTGGCGGCGGTGGCCATCGCGCCGTCGATGCTGTCGAAGAGTCGCTTGCGCGAGGCCCCGCTGAAATCGAAGGCCCCGGTCTTGGTGAGGTGCTCGAGGACGCGCTTGTTGATGGCGCGGCCGTCCACGCGGGAGCAGAAATCCTCAAACGAGGCGAAGGGGCCGTGGGCATCGCGTTCGGCGATGATTTTTTGCGCGGCGAGTTCGCCCACGCCTTTGACGCCGGCGAGGCCGAAGCGGATGCCGGCGGTGGCTTCGCCTCCGCGGGAAGCTGAGAGTTGAGAGCTGAGAGCTGAGGGTTCGGAGACTTGGCTCTGAGCTCTGAGCTCTTGGCTCTCAGCTTTCTTCCGGAAGACAGGAGTGAACATCTCGCGGGACTCGTTCACGTCGGGGCCGAGGACCTTAAGGCCCATGGCTTCGCACTCGGCGACGAAGTGGGAGACTTTTTCGGAGTTGCCGAGCTCGGAGCTGAGCATGGCGGCCATGAACTGCACGGGGTAGTTGGCCTTCAGGAAACCGGTCTGGTAGCTGAGGATGGCGTAGGCGGCGGAGTGGGATTTGTTGAAACCGTAGCCGGCGAATTTGTTGAGGATGTCGAAGATCGAGTTCGCGGTTTTTTCCTCGATGTTGTTCACGCGCTTCGCGCCTTCGACGAATTTGGCGCGTTCCTTGGCCATGGCCTCGGCGTCTTTCTTGCCCATGGCGCGGCGAAGCATGTCGGCGCCGCCGAGGGTGTAACCGGCGACGATCTTGGCGGCCTCCATGACCTGCTCCTGATAGACCATGACGCCGTAGGTCTCGCGGCAGACTTCCTCGAGGAGCTTGTGCGGATAGGTGACGGTCGAGGGGTCTTTTTTGCCGCGCACGTAGTCGGGAATCCACTCCATCGGGCCGGGACGGTAGAGGGCGATGAGGGCGACGATCTCGTCGATGGTGGAGAGGCTGATCTGGCGGCAGAGGTTTTGCATCCCGCCGGATTCGAGCTGGAACACGCCGGTGGTGCGGCCGGAGTTGAGGAGGGCAAAGGTCTTCGCGTCTTCGAGCGGGATGGTCTCGATGTCGAACTTCGGGTCGGCGGTGCGGCGGATGTTGTCCACGGCGTCGGCGATGACGGTAAGCGTCTTCAGGCCGAGGAAGTCCATTTTGAGCAGGCCGAGTTTGCCC
>JBDNFZ010000561.1:0-2714 GCA_041689555.1 Opitutaceae bacterium
CGGCGGTGGCGAAGAGGGCGGGGTATTTGGCCTGGCTGCTGTAGATGATGGTCTGGAAACCGAGGCCTCCGCCGTCGCCGGCGGAGCTGCCGGCGGTGTAGTCGCCGACGAGGGCGCCGATGGGTGCGAGGGTGGCGGCGATGCGGAGACCGGTGAAGAAATACGGGAGCGCGGCGGGGAGCCGGAGCCGGAGAATTTCCTGGAGCTTGGTGGCGCGGTAGAGTTGGAAGAGCTCGACGAGGTTGCGGTCGGTCGAGACGAGGCCCTGGGTGGTGTTCACGGCGAGCGGGAAAAAGCAGATGAGGAACGTGATCACGATGACGCTCTTGAGGCCGGCGCCGACCCACAGCACGAGGATCGGGGCGAAGACGATGATCGGCGTCATCTGGAGCAGCATCAGATACGGGTAAAACGTGATGCGCACGAGCGGCGAGAGCGAGAGCACGAGAGAAATGGCGACGCTGACCACGACGGCGGCGAGGAAACCGAGGGTGGCGCCCAAGGCGGTGTTGACGGTGGCGCGCCAAAGTTCGTCACCGTGGTCGCGAAAGGCGGTAAGGACCTCCGCAGGCGCGGGCAGGAGAAAGCGGTAATCCTCGGAAAGGGAGACGCGCACGAAAATCCACAGCGCGACGAAGAGGGCGCCGGCGAGGGCGGGGAGGAGAAAGGTGAGAGCGCGACGAGGCACGGGGGAATGCGGAATGCGGAGTGCGGAGGCGGAGTGAGGAGGGCGGAGGGCGGAGCGGGGGTTGGTAGATTATGAGGGAGGGGCGGAGTCTTCGACGGAGCGGAGGAGTTGGGAGACTTCGTCCACGAGGCGGTGATAGGCGGGATCACGGCGGGTGGCGGGCGTGCGCGGATACGGAAGATCGACGCGGATTTCGCGATAGAGACGGCCGGGGTTGGCGGACATGATGACAATCCGGTTGGCGAGGAAGACGGCCTCCGCGACGGAGTGCGTGACGAAGAAGGCGGTCCAGGCGAGGCGCTCGCGGATGGCGAGGAGTTCCTCGTTGAGGCGGTCGCGGGTCATCTCGTCGAGCGCGCCGAAGGGTTCGTCGAGGAGGAGGATTTGCGGCGAGAGGACGAGGGCGCGGGCGATGGAGACGCGCATTTTTTGGCCGCCGGAGAGTTGGCGCGGGTGGGCGTCGGCGCGGTCCGCGAGGCCGACGAGGGCGAGGGCCTCGCGGACGAGCGTGGCGCGGCGGTCGGGCGGGGTGCCGCGAAGATCGAGGGGCAGGGCGACGTTGGCGGCGACGGTCAGCCAAGGGAGGAGGGTGGGTTCTTGGAAGACGTAGGCGAGTTCGCCGCCGGAGGCGGCGGGCGATGGGTTAGGGGCGAGGGGCGAGGGGCGGGAGGCGATGAGGGACGGGTCGGAGGCGGCGTAGAGGAGTTCGCCGGTGGTGACGGGGCTGAGGCCGGCAATGAGCTTGAGGAGCGTGGACTTGCCGCAACCGCTCGGGCCGACGAGCGCGATGAAATCACCGGGGGCAGCGGCGAGGCTGAAGTTGTCGAGGATGATCGGTCCGGCACCGTAGCGTTTTCCGACGGCGCGGAATTCCACGGCAGAAAGCGAGGGCGGAGGGCGGGTGGCGACGGACGGCACGGAAACTACGAGATACGAAGATCGCGGGAAAGCCAGCGCGGGTCGACCGGGAGGTAAACGGGAAACTTGCTGAAGGCTTTGACCGATAGGAGCGCACCGTCGACGCGGGCGGACGCGGTCAGCTTTGGGTCAGGGCCCAGGGGAGGACGGGGCTTTGGGGGTGGTTGACGATGATCTGGAGTCCACAGGTGAGGCCGTCGGCGAGGGGGACGGGGAGCGTGAGCACGGGCAGGCCGCCGAGCGACGCGGGGGCGGTGAGCGTGAGCAGGCGGCTGCGTTGCGGGGGGGTGCAATCGGCTTTCGTGAGAGCAGGCCGGTGGACGGCGGGGAGAATCAGAAAATCGAAAGTGAGAAAATAGCTCGTCCACACGAGGCGGACGGCGGCGAGGGTGGCATCGGCGGAAGCGACTTGGGCGGGGGTGAAGTCGTGGACTTGCTGGAGCCGGGCCCAGACGGCGGGGTCGTAGCGGTCCCGATACTCGGCGGCCCAAGGCGCGTGGATGGCGGCGGCCTCGGTGGCGACGATGACGGTGTAGGCGTCGAGGGCGCCGGCGAAACGGCGGAGGAGTTCCGTGCGCGTGGCGGTGTCGGCGGGTGGGGCGAAGCGGGCGGCGGCGGCGCGACAGGCGACGGCGACCTCGGGGGCGAGGCCCGGAATCTCGAGGTAGCAGCCGCGCGGAGTGCGTTGCGTGGTGCCGAGGCCGACGAGGGCGCCGAGGGCGGCGAGCATATCGGGGGCGTTGGCGGTGAACCAGCCGGCGGTGTCGAAGGTGGGGGAAAGCGGAAAGGCGTCGGCGATCCACGGGTGGCGGGGCTGGCCGCGAAAGCCGTAGAGTCCGCAGAAGGCGGCGGGGACGCGGATCGAGCCGCCGGTGTCGGTGCCGAGGGCGAGGGGCACGATGCCGGCGGCGACGGCGGCGGCGGAACCGCTGCTGGAGCCGCCGGTGGTGCGGCCGGGGTGGCGCGGGTGCTCGACGTCGCCGTAGTGCGGATTTTCACCGGTGATACCGTAGGCGAATTCGTGGAGTTCGGTCTTGCCGGCGAAGACGCCGCCGGCGGCGTTGACGGCGGAGACGAAGGCGGAGTCGGCGACGGGCTCGGGGCGGAC
>JBDNFZ010000562.1:0-5752 GCA_041689555.1 Opitutaceae bacterium
CCATCGGAGCGGAAGAGCGCCGTTTGCGCCGCCGCCGGTTGGGCCTGATCGCGGCGGTGGTGGCGGTGGGGCTGGCGGGGGCAGCCTGGGCTTTTTCAGAATGGCGGTCGGAGCAGTCCGCAGCCGGCGAGGCGATCCTCGCGGCGCAGGCGGTTCTGGCCGGTCGGGTGGGGCAACTCGAGAAACGCTACCGGGTTCTCACGGCCGAAGGCCGGGTCAATGCCGAGGCGCTCGCGGCGCTCGACGAGGCGATCAAGGCGGAGCGCGAACGCCAACAACTCGGCGGCAGAACCAATCGCGAGGAGCAACGATTTCTTGAGGGCCTCGAACGGGAGCGCGACGACTGGCTGGGCCGGGCCGCCCTGCCGCGGCTCGCTTCGCTCGAGGCGGCGGCGCAGGCAATGCGGGACGCCGGCGATACGACGGCGGCGGTGGAGAACCTGCGGCAGGCCCTCGCGCTTCAGCGGGCGATTAACGGGGGCAGCGCGGCGGCGGCGGTGAAGGATTACGTGCGGGAGACCCGGCTGGCCCAAGCGCTGGTGGTGGCGGAGGTGGAACCCTTGCGGTCGTCGGTGCAGACGGCCCTCGGCCGGGCGAAAGCGGGGGAAGCGGCGCAAGACTGGCTCGCGGTGAGAATGGCCTATACGGAGGCCCGGACAGCGCAGATCGCGCTCAATCAAAAATATCCCGGCACGCGGTTTGCTGACACGCAGGCGCTCAACCGGATCGAATCGGAGCTGGCATCGTTGCAGGCGGCCGACGGCGAAGGCGAAGTGCGGCGGCAAACCGCCCGGGCGGAAGCGGCGGTGGCGGCGGGGCGGGCGGAGGAAGCCGGTGCGGCCTATACGGCGGCGAGGGATGCCCAAGCGAAGCTGAACCGCGATTTTGCCCGGAGCCGTTTCGCCTCGGCGGCCGCATTGGAAGAACTCGAGGGGAAACGGGAAACCCTCCTCGCGGCGAAGGAGCTTGCGGCGTTGAACGCGAAAACCGAGGCGATCGCGGCGGCGTTGCGTTCGCGTCAAGTGACCGAAACGACCGCGCTGGTGGCGGCGGCGACCGAGGCGGCCGAACGACTCCGCCGGGATTGGCCGCGCAGTGCCCGGTCGCTGGACGGGCTCGGATTGCGTTTGGCGTATCTGAGCCTGCGAGGGGCGGACTTGGGGGCGATTCAGGACGAGGTTTCGGGCCGGCTCGAAAGCCTGCCGAAAGGTCGCGGCCGGCGGATGCTGGCAACCGAGGTTTCTCAGGAGCTCTATCTGCGCGTCATGAACACGAATCCAAGTCGCAATCCCGGGCGGAGCCAACCGGTGGATTCCGTGAGTTGGCGCGATGCGCAGGAGTTTTGCGAGCGCCTCGGCTGGATCATGGGGCGCAGGGTGCGGTTGCCCACCGAGGCGGAATGGCGGGCCGCGGCCGGCGCCGACACGGGTCGGGAGAATTGGACCAAGGAGACCAGCGGAGGGCGGAGCCGAGACGTGGGAAAAGCCGCGGCGAATCACGCGGGCTTTTTCGATCTGTTCGGCAACGTGGCCGAATGGCTGGAGCCAGGGGAGGCGAAGAGCGCCGTGGCCCCCGTCGCCGGCGGAAGTTTTCTCGACGGAGTCGCCGACATCGCGGCGCGACCGATCGAGCGGATGGACAAAGGCGAGCGGTTGCGGCAGGTGGGCTTTCGGTTGGTCGTCGACATGGGCGACCAAGCCGAAACCGCACGCTAGCCGCCCAAGCCGACGATGGAGGCGAACTCCGCGGCGGTCAGCGGGAGGACCGAAAGACGGCTTTGGCGAATCAGGGCGATGCCGGCCAGAACGGGCTCGGCCTTGATCCGGGCGAGCGTCACGGGGCGGGGCAGGGCGGGTCCGGCCTTGAGTTCAACGGCGATCCAGCCGGGTGCCTCGGCAGTGGCGTCGGGGAAAGCGGTCCGCGAAACGGTGGCGCGCCCGACGACGGCCTTGGGGCCGACGCTTTCGTAGAAGAGGACGTGGTCGCCGACGCGCATGGTTTTGAGATGGATGCGGGCTTGGTAATTGCGGACGCCGGTCCACGCGGTGCGGCGGTCGCGCTGAAAGTCGGCCCATGAGTAGGCCTCGGGTTCGGACTTCACGAGCCAGTGTTGCGGTTGCGTTTTCAAAGGTGGTCGGGTTGGGTGGTGCTATGTCTATGGAGCCTAGCGAAGCGGAAAAGGCAAAAGGGCTAAAAGCGCAGCGGTTGATTTATTGGCTTATGGCGGGGTTCATTCTTGCGCCGTTGATTGCGGCTTATCTTCTCCGGTAAGCGGCCTTCCCGGCCTTTTTTATGAACGCCACTCTCCTCCCGATCCGAATCGTCTTCATCGCGCTGTGCGCGGCGGCAGGGTGGCTGCTCTGCTACACGATCGGCGACTGGGACGCCTACCGGGTGCGGGCGAGCTTTATCGGCCTGAGCATCGGAGTGTTGGTGGTGCTAGTGGACCTGATGTTGAAGGGCTTTTCGTTGCGCGGACTCTCCGCGATCACCTTCGGGTTGGGCATGGGAATGTTGGTGGCCTTTCTGATCAGCGCTTCGCCGCTTTTTGAAAAGGGCGACGAGCAGATGATTTACCTCACGCGGTTGGCCCTGTTCCTGGTCTGCACCTATCTGGGCACGGTGATCGCCCTGCGCGGGCGGGATGAATTTAACCTGGTGATTCCCTATGTGCGGTTCGTGCCGCACGAGGTGGATGTGCCGCTCGTGGTCGTGGACACCAGCGTCTTGATCGACGGACGGATCGCGCGGGTCTGCGAGAGCGGGTTTTTGAGCGCGGCGCTGGTAATCCCACGTTTTGTCCTGAGGGAATTGCAGTCCGTGGCGGATTCGGCCGACCCGATCAAGCAGGCGCGGGGGCGGCGGGGATTGGAGGTTTTAGCCGAGCTGAGGCGGATTAAAAACTTGGATATTCGCATCCCGGAGAGCGAGGTCACGAAACGTGAGGAAGTTGCGGCCAAACTCGTGTTTTTGGCCCACTCAATGCGGGCGAAGTTGCTTACAACCGACTATAATCTCGCCAAGATGGCCGAGTTTCAGGGTGTGCCTTGGCTCAACCTCAACCAACTCGCGAAGTCGATGCAGCCCGAGTTTATGCAGGGCGAGCAGGTCGAGGTCGATTTGGTCAAACAAGGCAAAGAAGAAGGTCAGGCGGTGGGGTTTCTGCCCGACGGCTCGATGGTCGTGGTGACCGGAGGGCGACCTTATCTGGGCAGGCATGTCACCGCCGAGATCGTGAGCGTCATCCCCTCGGCCGGAGGCAAGATGGTCTTCGCGCGCATGGCCGGGGCGGCGGGAGAGTAACCCCGTCGGTTGTAGCCGCTGATGTGAATCAACCGGAAATAAAGGTGTTTACTTGGTGAAGATGATTTTCCAATACCTCCGACTCCTCTTTGGGGGCCGGTAGCTCAGTTGGTAGAGCGCGTCGTTCGCAATGACGAGGTCGTCGGTTCGATCCCGATCCGGTCCACCACCTTGATTGGTATCGGCGGAGGGCGGTAGATTTCCGGAACGGGTGGATGGCGAATGCGTGACGGATGGGTGATAATTCCCGGTCTTGTGGCTTGGCCCCGCACTTGCTCTTGTATCTGCGGTCAAGGGGAGTCTAACAGCAACCGCCAGAATCCAAAACAAACGACATGAAAAAAAACACCAAATCCAACAAGTCGCCCGCCCCAGCGACGAAAAGCGATCCGATCAAGCTTGCGGGAAAGACCGTCAAGGCCGTCTCGGCTGCAGCGAAGCCCGCGAAGAAGATCGCGATCAAACCGGTCGCCAAGCCGACTAAAGCGGCGGCCCCGAAAGCCCCGGCCAAGTCGGCCGCGAAGGCGAAGATCACTGCGATCGCTGCCGCGCCGGTCGTTATCACGATCACGGCGTTGATCGACATCGGTTTCGGCAACGCGCTCTACCTGCGCGGCGAGGGTGCCGGGTTGAGTTGGGACCGCGGTGTCCTGATGAACTGCGTGGCGAACGACACTTGGTCGATGGAACTCGGTGAAGCATCCCGACCAATCATCTATAAATTCCTGGTCAATGACCTCACGTGGAGCGCCGGCGAGGACTACCTCGTAAATTCCGGTTCCAACCTGAATATTGTGCCGACGTTCTAAACCCGGGAAGATCGTCCGCGGGCCCACCTTCAACGGGTCGGGTCCGCGCCAGACTTGCGTCCGTCGGGATTAAGTTCGCGCAACTGGCCGGCCACGGCGGCGGCGGCGGAATCGCGTTGCTCAAGAGCGGAAGCGGGGATGTGCGTGCAGCGCATGTTCACCCGGGAGAAAGGCTTGGGCAGATAAAAACGGTCCCATGAGCGCAGCTGCCAAGCCGATTCAAACTCTGCGCCGATGAGCAGCAACGGCGCACCGGTGCGTCGCGCCACGATCAGGGCTCCGGGCTTGAAGTCGTAGCACGGGCCGCGCGGGCCGTCGGGAGTGATACCGACGTCGAGTCCGGCACGGAGCACCCCCACGAGGGCGTTGGCGGCCTCGCGGCCGAGCCGGCTGCTGGAGCCGCGCACGGTCCGCATCCCCGCGAGGGAGAAGAAGGCGCTCAACCATGCGCCGTCCCGGCTTGCGCTGACCAAAGCGTAGGCGGGCCGACCTTGGCGATAGCGACGCACGATTTCGGCGGAGAGAAAGAGGCGGTTGTGCCAGAGGACGATGGCGACCGGCTCGTCGCGCTTGGTGAAGGCGCGGAGGTCCTCGGGCGTGGTGACGAAGCGCAACGAGCGGCCCCAGAGCTTTAGCACCAGCGCAAGCGGCCAGAGGGCAAGACGACGCCAGCCGCCGATGGCGTGAGCCTCCGCCGGGAAGGAGGCGGGTGGCGGGGCGACGGGATTTGAGCGCGGCGAATTCAGACCGGCGGTTCTCGCGCAAAGCGCGGGCCTCGCCAAGCGAAAGTTCGGCTAACGGCGCGGTCGAAGCCGGGGAAGGGAACGTGTGCGCAAGAGAGGGCGTCGGCGTTGACGCGGGGAACGTTCGCCGAAAACGTGCGGGGATGAGCGTCGCTTTGCCCATGTGTCCCCACTTGCCCGCGCCCCGCGAGGGGCTCGACTGGCGCGCGCTCCATGCTTTTCGGGGCGGGCCACAGGGCGTGGATTTCTATTTCGCCTGCCTCGAGTATGGGCAGGTGCTGTGGGTGCGCGGGGTGCCGGCGCGGGCGCTGTTGTGTCTGGACCGGGCGCTCGGGGCGGATTTGCGCGGGGACGAACCGGTGCTGTCGGAGTGGCCGCTGCCTTACGACGCGATGGCGTGGTGCATCGCGCAGACTCCGGAGGGTGTGTTCATCGGCAACCCGCGGGTGCATTTCCAACATTTTGCCGACCGGATGAACGAGCCGCGTCGCGATCTGCGCCGGTGGCGGGCCTGGGCCTGCTGGGCACTCTCGCGGGTCGCGCGGCCGGAGCTGGCGGGCGACCCGCGGCACCCCGTCGAAGAGCCGACCGAGGCGCGCATCGCCGCCGAACTCTCGCGGCACGGGTTGACCGGCGAGGTCGCGCTTTGGCAGGCGGCGTTGGCGCGCGCGCGGGGTTGAGCGCGCCACGGGCCTTGCCGGATTTCGGTAGCGGGTCGGTTTGATTTTTTGATCGGAGGCAGTAGCGGCTTTATCCCAACGGTCCGTGAAAATCAGACTTTCCCCGGGAGCATCGGGACTTCCGGGCCCGATCTGTTTTGCCGGATGCTCCCCCTAAACCGGGCCCGGAGCAACGGTCTTATTGCGCAAGGACAAAATGCGGGTCGGCGAGGAGGCG
>JBDNFZ010000563.1:0-4564 GCA_041689555.1 Opitutaceae bacterium
CCTGCGCCACCTCTGCGCCGAACTCACCGCCACCGAAACCATTTTCCCCGGCACCCCACTCCGCCTCGTTTATGAAATCGCCGGCTCAGGCTGATTCCTCGGGATCAGGAGGTCTGAGATTGTAATGCAGCACCGCGCTGCTGTCCCCATGCCGAGGCTCGGCCTGAAGCAGGACCGATTTTGCCTCCGCCACCCGCTTGAGTTCGCGCAGCGCGTAAGCCCAGCCGATCCAGGCGTTTTCCACCTCCGGGTGCGACCGCGCGAGTTCGCTGGCGACGATCACGACCTTGCGCCACTGCCGCGCCGCCATGTGCAAGTCCACGCGCACCGCCTTCACCTCCGCCAAGCCGCGCTCCGCCTTGGTGATCGCGTCCAGCTCCGCCCCGGCCTCGGACATCAGGCCCAGCCCGATGTAGCCGAGCGCATACTGCACCCGCCGCTTGGTATCGACACACGCGTTCATCGTCGCCAGACCGTGCCGAATTCCCCCCGCCCGTCACGGCCCATCCGCCATTCGCGTCCACTCGTGACCTACCGCTTTCGCCTCCACAGGCAGAGACCAACCGGGCAAACCAACGCCGCCTCCGCACCCACAGCGACTTCGGGAGCCTCACCCGCACGATCACACCCGGCGTCGGTCCCAAAAAAACAATCCCCGGCGAGCACCGAGCCGGATTCATGCAGTCGGATTTGACCACGTTTCCGAGCGAAGCGACATCAGCCCACACACGAACCACACGAAAGGAATGACTTGGTCGCTCCAGTCACTTTGGGAATCAGTTCACAAAACAAGACAGCGGTTTTTCTCCAAGCAGAAGCGGTCTTCTCTGAGTTTCGTGTATTTAGTGTGTTTCGTGGTGACCGCTTCGGCATCGTCCAAGCTGAGCCGCCCCGTGCCGTGCGACACCGCCCGGCAGGTGGACGGTGAGCTCCGCCGCGCGGCCAAATCAGTCCTTGGACCCTGACTACCCACCGGCGACTGATCCGCGCCCGCCGGTCTTTTCGGGGCATTTCAAGAGCATGCCAGACGCCGTCGCCACGACCACGACCCGACTCTTCAATCCAAGCCGACGACGCAGCGCCGCTGGAATCGTCACCCGACCACGCGTCGAAAATCGCACCTTGAAATTGTCCGCCGGCATTCCCCGAGGCTCGCCCGTAAAAATCAACGACGCGAGCCGATTTATGACTTATAGTCGATTAACTGATAGTCGATAAACTGTTAGCCTATGCCATGGCGAAACGGCACGTGGCTCTGACAAAATTCGGCGAAAACGTCCGCGCCCTGCGCGAGAAACGGGAGCTGACGCAGGAGCGCCTCTCCGAGCTGTCCGAGCTCGATCAGACCTACATCAGCGGCATCGAAAACGGGAGCCGCAATCCGACGATCCTCAGCATCGCGCGCATCGCCAAATCGCTCAAAGTCTCGGCCTCGGAACTCTGCGAGGGGATCGACCGATGACCGCCCAGCGCCGGAAGAAAGCAACCCGCGTGGAAGAAGAGCAGGCCCCCTACTACGCAGGTCCAAATCCTCTCCCTCCGGAGCCTATCCGCTTCGTCGACTTGTTCTGTGGCATCGGTGGGTTCCGCATCGCCTTTGAAAAAACCGGAGGCCGGTGCGTCTTCTCGTCCGACTGGGACAAATACTCGCGACTCACCTACGCCGCCAATTTCGGCGAAAACCCCCACGGCGACATCCACACCGTCGCCATCGCCGACATTCCCGCGCACGACATATTGTGCGGGGGCTTCCCGTGCCAGCCCTTCAGCCTCGCCGGCGTGTCCAAGAAAAACAGCCTCGGTCGCAAACACGGCTTCGACGACGAGAAACAGGGTAATCTCTTCTTCTCCATCGCCGACATTCTCGACTACCACAAACCCGCCGCCTTCGTGCTGGAGAACGTCAAGAACCTCAAAAGCCACGACCAAGGCCGCACCTTTCAAGTCATCCACGACACCCTCACCCGCGCGCTCGGCTACCAAGTCCACACCAAGGTCATCGACGCCCGGACCGTCGTCCCTCAACACCGCGAACGCGTGTTCCTCGTCGGATTTCGCGAGCCCCGCCCTTTCGAGTTCCCCTCCTTCCCCACCGTCGAGCCCAAGTTAACTTCCATCCTCGAGCCCACAGTTCCCGCCAAATACACGCTTTCCGACCACCTCTGGCAGTATCTCCAGAACTACGCCAAAAAGCATCAGGCCGCCGGCAACGGGTTCGGCTTCGGGTTGGTGACCGGCAAAGACACGACCCGCACGCTGAGCGCGCGTTACCACAAGGATGGTTCCGAAATCCTCGTGTCCCAAGGCCCCCACAAAAACCCGCGCCGCCTCACGCCGCGCGAATGCGCACGGTTGATGGGCTATCCCGACGCCTTCAAGATTCCCGTTTCCGACACGCAGGCTTACCGGCAGTTTGGCAACTCGGTCGTGGTTCCGGTCATTGAGCGCATTGCACAGTCGGTTGTTGAAACTCTGAGACTGGCTCCGGATGAGATTCCAGACCTCATCCTAGCAGAAGCCCAAGCACGTTACGAAACCCGGACGGCATTAAGATCGTCCAAGTCGTCGAAGCGCCTGAAACAAAAATAACAGCATGCAACTCGAATCAGCGATCACCGACGCGCTCAATGCGGGCAAAGCACTTTGTAAGTTCATTTCCAGAAATGATGTTGGTGCAACGGGTGGCCATCAATGCGGGTTCTATCTCCCAAAATCTGCCTGGCGGATCTTTGCCGCAGACGGGCCCATCAAAGGAACCAATCACAAGGCTTTGGTGAAAATCGATTGGCCGGACCACATTGTGACCGAATCCGCAGTCACGTGGTATGGCCAAGGAACTCGAAGCGAATACCGCCTAACCCGCTTCGGGAAAAACTTCCCTTGGTTGGATGAAAGTTTGGTCGGCAGCCTGCTCGTGCTCATTCCATTTTCGCTGAGTCAATTCAAAGCTTACGTTTTGGAGACCGAAGAGGAAATTGAAACATTACAAGCATCGCTCGGAATCGAAACCTTGGGTGAGTGGGGCGTATTTATTGGCGGAAAAGAAAAACCAGAAACGGAGGACGAATGCCTTGATCGGGTGTTTACGGAAACAGTGAAGCCGCTCGTCGATTTCCCCGCCGGTCTATGGATGGCATCACGAGCCCGTGATGCCGTAAATGAATGCGCAGGCGACCAAGCTAAGGTTTCAGCCGACGATCGCCTTCTTAAATGGATTTCAGCGGAATATCTGCTGTTCCGTGCGTTGGAGCGAAAAATCTCGCTCCCATCTATGCAGCAGAAGTTCAAAAATGTGGACGAATTCATCAACGTGGCGGCCAGTGTCATGAACCGGAGAAAATCCCGCGCCGGTCACAGTTTGGAGAACCACGTCGAAGAACTGCTTAAAGCAGAAAAACTGCCCTTCGATCGGCAAGCGCGGATCGACGGCAAGGTAAGGCCTGACCTCCTCATTCCTGGAAAATCCGCTTACGATGACCCTGCGTTTCCGGCATCGCGCCTGATTGTCGCAGGGCTCAAGACGACCTGCAAAGATCGGTGGAGACAGATTCTGAACGAGGGAAAGCGCGTGACTGAAAAACATCTTTTGACTCTTCAAGAGGCAATTTCGTCCGATCAGCTCGCGGAAATGCATGAAGCAAACGTGACCCTTGTTGTGCCAAAAAAATTTCACAAGGGCTACGACATCAGCACCGGCATTCGACTGCTTTCAGTGGAGGGTTTTTTGCTGAAAGTCCGTGGTCTCACAAAAACAGAGGCAGCTTGATTTTATTCCTGGCAAGAGGGCGTTGACCTGGTAGCTGATAGAGCGAAATGGAAACCTACACCTACGTTCCCTGTTCCTCACGACTGGCGGCTTACGCTCTGCGATTGGCCTTTGCTGAACCTCTTTCAGTTCTGCCAAAGGAGACGTTTATTATGGCGTGGAATTCGATCTCCTATCTCTACCCCGGCCTCCATCCCGACGGCTACGACGACCCCGACAGCGGTTGGCCGCGTGTGCTCCGACCTTTCGCCGCCGAGGCGTGGGCACGGGCCGACGCGGGTGAGCTTGCTGACTCAGAACTCTATCCCTGCGAAGCCCAATGGTGCGGTCTCTTCGACCGCATGGCCCGCGCACCCACCGCCGAGGAAACCGAGCGCCGTGTCCTCTCCGCTGCCCGCTACAGCCTGCCGCCCGAATGGTAATCGCGTGCCTGACATCTTCACCCCCTCCAAGCGCTCGCAGGTCATGGCGCTCATCCCCAGCAAGGACAACAAGGCCACCGAGCTGCGCCTCATCGCGATCTTCCGCGCCAACGGCATCACCGGATGGAGAAGAAACCGGCCGCTTTTCGGCAAGCCCGACTTCGTTTTCCGCGCGCGCAAGCTCGCCGTCTTCGTCGACGGCTGTTTCTGGCACGGTTGTCCGCTCCACGCCCCGCAGCCCAAAACCAACGCCGCCTTCTGGCGGAAGAACGTAGCGCGGCAGCGCGGAGATGGTCACACCGGAGGTGTGGCCCCGAAGGGGTGAGTGTCTGCGGATGCCCTGAAGGGCGCAGACACTCACAAATCGCCGCCAACC
>JBDNFZ010000564.1:0-3133 GCA_041689555.1 Opitutaceae bacterium
CCCCGACTAGAAAATCCCGACGCCCCACATCGACCGTCTCGCGCGCGAAGGGATGCGCTTCACCGATGACCACGCGCCCGGGGCCGTGTGTCACCCGTCCCGCTACGGCCTCATGACGGGCGCCCATCCCTTTCGCACCGACACCACGGTGTGGCCGAAACAGCCGCTGATTAAATCGGGCCAGATGACGATCGCGCCGCTACTCAAGACCGCCGGTTACCACACCGCTATGGTCGGCAAGTGGCATCTCGGGTTCGACGAACCCCGCTACGACGGACCGCTGCGGGGCGGACCGGTGGATCGCGGCTTCGCGGGCTTTTTTGCCTTTCGCGCTTCGACCGACATCGCGCCCTATTTCTATATCAAGGGCGATCACGCCGTCGCCGGCTTGGATCAGGAGCGGCCGGGGGCAGATCAGCGCGATCAGCTCGGGGTCGCGAAAGAGATTGAGGCGACCCATGAAGCGGAAATCGCCCGGCACGGAGAGTTCGTCCCGCCCGTAGCGGCCTTCCTGCACGCCGTAGTAGCAACTGCTGACGGCGACCTTGATGCGGGTGTCGAGGGCGGCCGTGACCAGCTATAGTAGCCGCCGTAAGATAACCCGACAAGACCGACGCGGGTCGGGTCGATTTCCGGGCGCTTCAACAAGACGTCGAGGCTGTGGATGATCTTGGCCGCCTCGACCGCCGTCAGGCTCGTTCCGACCAGGCGCATGCGCTCGTCGATGGTTTTGCGGTGATCTTTCGGCAGTCCGGGCGACGAGAAGAGGAGTTGAGGGGCGAACACCGCGTAGCCTCGTTTCACGCCACCGCGCACCATGTCGTGGTAGTTGGTCCCGCCGTTAAAGAGGGCGAGTGCGGGGGAGCCGGCGCCGCCGTGGATCGCGATGACCAATGGGGCGGGTGCGGTCAGTGCTTTGGGCACGATGTATATGCCTTCCGCATGCACACCGGGCAAAATCGCGATGGCGACGCGGTAATAAGTTCCGATGGAGTCTTCGCCCATCTGCTCGAAACGTGGGGCCTCGACCGGGACAAGTTCAAGCGGGGGATAGCCGATGCTCGCAGAGAACGCCTGCCGTTAGACGACCACCGAGGCCTTAAAGGCTTACAGGGAGGAATAGTCGGGAAGTAGAAGCGAGCGGAGGGGCACTGCGTCGCGTTGCATTGCTTTGATGTAAGCTTCGAGTTCGGCGACCTGCGCGATCCGCAAGGGATTCGAGTCCTCTACCCGCTGCTCGAAGAATGACAATGGCGGCGGTGCGGCGGGGTCGGCGGCCGGGACCGGGGGCGCTGATAAAAACGCCAACGCCGCGAGGGCGGCGGTAAATCGGTAGTCCATGGATGGGCGGGCCCGATCGGGTTGGGATAAAGCTCCGGGAGCGTCGGACAAGACGACTACGAGGACCGGACCCGGCTTGTAGCCAGGGCGGTTTGCACCGCAGAGACGCGTTCCCGAGTGAGCGGGTATCCTCGAAGCAGGAGAAGGGCCACGCCCGTGCCGAAGGCGGGAATCGCGCAGAAGAGGATGCGCATCCAGAGCACGGTGCCGGGCGGTTGCTGATCCCCGAGGGCGGCGTCGAAGCCGGTGACGTTGAGCACGAGGCCGGCCAGAATGAAGGAGAGCGAGACGCCCATCTTGGTGATCCAGCCGTTGGCGGCGGCGATGAGCCCCTCTCGGCGGCGACCGTTGAGGGATTCGTCGTAATCAACGATGTCGGCCGTCATCGAGTTCACGAGCACGAGGTAGGCGGCGAGGCCTGGCGCGTGCAGGAGCGCCGTCATGAGTTGGAGATACGGCGCGGTCGGCGTATAGAGAATCCATTTCAGCAGCGCCGAGACGCCGACCATGCCGAGCGCGACCATGATCGCGCGATGTTTGCCGATCCGATTGGCGAGCCACATCACTCCGGGTATGGAGAGCAGCGCGATGAGGTTAAACGTCGTGCCCCAGATGCCCATCATCGTCGCGGCGGCTACCTTGTCGCCGTTAAAAATGTGGTAGATGTTCACGTAGAGACCGAGGCTGGAAACGGTAAAGAGCGAGGTCATCGTGATCAGGCACGCGGCGGAAAACATGAGCAACACGCGGTTGCTAAGGATGACCTTCATGGCTTTGAAAAACGGCTCGGGTTTCTGCCGCGCGACGGCGGCGTCGAGAGGTGGCTCCTTTAGGGTCAGGGCGGGAATCAGGCAGATGATCGTGACGAGCGTGCCACAGACGCAGCCGACGACGCGCACTCCGTCCAGGACGTTTTGAAAGACGGCGAGCTGGCAGAGCGGATAGAGCCAACCCGTGCCGAAGCCGACGACCTTGTGCGCGACGCCAGCATAGGCGAAGAGCCGGGTCCGCCCGTGATAGTCGGAGGCGAGGGAAATCCCCAGAGCGTTCCACGGCACGGAGAAGAGCGTGACACCGGTGAAAAACGAAAGGACCGTGAAAAGGAAATAGCCGAAGTAAAACGTCTCGCTGGCGTCACGCGGCAGCCACCACATCGCGGCGAAACTCGCGCCGGTTAGGATCGCGCCCGCGACCATGAACGGCCGGCGTCGGCCCCAACGCGTGCGGGTGTTATCGGACCAGTTGCCGATCAGCGGATCGGAGACGGCGTCCCAGAGGCGCGCGATGGCGAGCACGATGCCGACGAATACCGGGTTGAGCCCGAGCGCGAGATTGAAGATCGGGTTGGCGAGATACTGCGGCGCGGTATTGGCGAACTGCTGGAGGCCGCCGCCGACTGAAAAGGTGGCCTGAGTGCGAAAAGAGAGCGGCGAGGCCGCCTTTGTGGGCAGCGGGGTTGGGGCGGGGTTGGTCATGGGGTAATGGGGCGCGGGCGGTCAGGTCGCGCCCTGATAGATCGCGAGGGCGCGCTCGGCGGTCGCGCGCTCGTGGATCAGCGCCATGAACGCGCGCACGATGCGGCCGGGGTTCGGGTGCTGGTAGATGTTGCGGCCATAGACGAGGCCGTGCGCGCCTTGGGCGAGGTAGGCGTGCGCTTCGGCGAAGACGGTCTCGACAGGCTTCTTGCCGCCGCCGCGCACGAGAATGGGGCAACGCGCGGCCTGCACGACCTCGTGGTAGTCTTCGGCGTGTTCGGTGGGATCGGCTTTGATGACATCGGCCCCGAGTTCGC
>JBDNFZ010000565.1:0-5908 GCA_041689555.1 Opitutaceae bacterium
CCGCTCCACGACCAACTTGCCGCCCGACTCTGCGCCGAACTCAACACCACGGAAACCCATTACCCGGGCTCCTCCCTGCGACTTGAATACGCCACCTTGAGGTCACCCTCTTTCCCGGCGGGTCAGGATGTCTGAGGCTGCATCACCCGAAACGAAACCGTGGCCGTGCACGACACGAGCGAGGCCTCGATCCTGCCTTACTTGCCCGCATGGATGAAGCTCAAGGGCACTTTGCCCGGAGCATTCCTTTTGATCCCGCTGGGCGGGCGAGGACGCGGGATCGTTTTGATCGGCTGGCGGACCGCCCGGCGCGTTACGGCGACCGCCGCGCAGACCTCCGTCGCCCGACTGCTCATCGACTCCGCCCGCAAAAGCACCTCGCCCATTTTGGCCGAAAGCGAAAACAGGTTGAGTATCAAAGTAGCTTGATTGGTCTCGCCGACCTCGAGCCCCGGGGCACAACGCGCATCGTTGGGCAAAGGCTATCAGGATCGATCAGTCTTCGTGAGACAGCATCGAATTCAGACAACTGGAGAAACCCGTTGACAGGATAATTTTAGCCAAGCAACTTTACCGCTCACTCATTGCAGGGTGGAGCAGCCTGGTAGCTCGTCAGGCTCATAACCTGAAGGTCGCTGGTTCAAATCCAGCCCCTGCACCCAATTTTAAAAGCCCCCTAAGCTTACACTTAAGGGGTTTTTTCTTGGAGGGAGCGGACGCGGCGTGACTCGACAACTGTCCAAATATTGTCCATTCTAATGGCCCTAAATCCAGCGCCGTGAAAAATCGCATCAGACCGCCGGTGAAGATTGACGAGAAGGGTCGAGTTATCCGCCACCCCGGCGTCCGGGCGCATTCTTGGAGGCTCAACATACCCGCCTCTGTCACCGGACTTAAAAAAGAACGCAAATTTTTCGCCAGTGAGTCTGAAGCAAAGACCTATGCGGAGGGGCTGCTTGCCGCCCGGGCCGATGCCGGCCAAGATATCGTAAAGCGCCTGAGAGCACGCGGAATGAGCGTTACCGAGGCCCTAGAATACGCGCTCAAACATTCGCCGACAAAGGGCTCTTGCACGATTGAGAACGCCTGCCTCGCTTACGTAGCTTCGCGCAAAGATGATAACCGGAAGCCCAGTTACCTGGACAATCTGACCAGCCAGTTTAGGCAGATCGAAGAGGAGTTTGGCGCGGAGGCGATGGTTGATACCGTCAAAAAAAAGCAGATTGAAACTTTCCTGAAGGGATTGACCGGCAAGGACGGGGATGCTCCTGCGACGCCCAAGAGCCGAATCAACTACATCATCACGCTCAGCGCATTGTTCAACTTTGCGGTCGAGGAGGGCTGGAGGGGAGAAAATCCGGCCGCCAAGATTCGCCGCCCCAAGCGTGATGAGGTGCTCGCCGCCATCCTCGTGCCGAAAGAGGTCAAGCAACTGCTCGAAGAGGCGCGCAAATCATCTTTCGCTGACATCTTCCCCGCGATCCTCATTCAGATGTTTGCTGGCACCCGCCGGTCCGAAATACCCCACATCCATTGGGATTGGATCCGTGATCAATACCTCCGGCTGGAAAAGACCAAGATCCGCAAAAAACGCGCGGTTGATCTCTCTGATGCACTTCTGGAATGGCTGGCTCCGTTTCGCGAACGATCCGGCCCCATCTTCGCCCCGGAGGGGGTCACCTTTGACGCGATGGACACCAGAGGCATCGAAAACGCCTACACTTACCGTCTGTCACAAGTGGCGGAGGCTGCAAAAGTGACCCTGCCGAAGAACGTTCTCCGGCATACTGCCATAACTTATCGTGATGCTCTGACCGGCGATTTGGCGGGCACGGCTTCCTGGGCAGGCAACAGCGTGAAGGTTATCGAGGAACACTACCGTGGAGCTGCCAGGAAGGCCGACGCCTTACAATTCTACGCCATTAAGCCATGAGTAGCCCAGAGCGCGCGGGGATCGTATGATGTGCGCTGGCTGGAGCGGGCGGAGAACGCGGATTACTTTCGCGGGGGCGACAACGCGGCGCGCGCGCGCGCGTGGCAGGCGGCGCATCCGGGCTACTGGAAAAAGCGCCGGCCGAGGTTTCTCGTGGTCTTACAAGATGACTGCCCGATGCAAACCACTCCCGTGCAGCAGGTCGCGGCACCACACGGCGGAGTTGTCTTACAAGACGACTGGCTGCGGCAACCCCCGCTGGTGATCGGACTTATCGCGCATCTCGCGGGCGTGACCTTACAAGAGGACATCGCGGCAATGACCGGTCGCTTGCTAGCGATGGGGCATGCCGTGCTGGGCGCTTCGCCCGGCTTGGCGCTTCCCCGATGTTAATTGCGAAACGAATCTTACAGGCTGAACGGCTGCGGCGGGTGCCGCCGCACTTCAGTTGGATCGATCACCGCTTGGTGCGGGCGGGTTACCAGCCCCCGTGACATCGAACCGCCGCGCGAGTCTCCCGACCCCCTCTCGTCGTCCCGTCCTTGCGGGCCTGACGCTGGCACCGCCTTGGCCGCGCGCTCCGCCACCGCGGCCCGGCACGCTCCACCCGGCCTGTGTGACCGGGCCACCGCGCGCCCCGCCAACTCATAATCGTTCCTTCCGGTCCGATCACTCACCCCGCGATTACCGCTTCATTACACTGCGGACGACTTTGACACTGCCGTGCCTCGTAAGGGCGTAGCGCGCCCCCCGGCCCGTCCGTAGCCCAGACGGGCTTTTTTTCTCCTCTCACGGAAAACGGACGTGGGCTGGCATTTGGTGGAGACCAAGTCCGACCTCGATGGTGCGCCGAACGAGCTTTCACTCTACGCGGTGGAAAGCTACTGGACTGACAGCAGCAGCACGCTGCGCCGGTATACCCTGCGCCTCGACGGTTTCGTTTCCGCATCCGCGCCGATGGCGGGAGGCGGACTGGTGACCGAGCCGATCCGATTTTCCGGCGAACGCCTAACGCTGAACTTCGCCAGCTCCGCGGCCGGCGGGATTCAGGTTGAGTTGCAGGATTCGACCGGCCGGCCGTTGCCGGGATTCACGATCGCGGATTGCCCCCCATTTTCGGCGATACCGTTGAGCGCCCCGTGATCTGGACCGGAGGTGCCGACGTCCGCGCTCTCGTCGGCTTGGCAGTGCGAATCCGTTTCGTGCTCCGGGACGCCGACCTCTACGTTACCAATTCAAACCCTGAAGTGCTTGGCGACCCGCGCAAACCCCGCGATGTAAAGCCGCTCTGCCGGCGCAACCTGACCCGCGACCGGCAAAACCGGTCGGTCCCGGTTCGGAGTCCGAGCGTGAAAGTCCGATTTTCACCGGCAGTCGGTATGATCCCTCGAACGTATCTCGTGGAAAAATCGTTCGCATTCCCCGAGTCCCTTCAACCCAGCGGATTTTGCATTGGCGCGGACGGAATCCCCGCCGCTGTGATGGACGCCTTAAAGCAAGCCTGCTACACGCTAGCCGGGGAGTGCTTATCTCCCGGCTCCTCATATTGGCGTGTGCGCGGCGAGTAGGAAGTCGTCGGTTTGCCGACGTCCTCCCCGGACCCGGCGGCTCCATTTTATCACAGGTGGTTTTCTATCCGCCCGAAAAAGTCGATGTTCGCTTCGCCGCTCACACGTATGACCCGCATCTCGTTTAGGCGGCGCGATGCCGTTCCGATAGGCGCATGGCCTTCGCCTTAATTTCGGAAGGAAGCAAAGGCGGCAGGTTCCCCTGCTCCATTCTATCCTGTCGTCCTTCAACGCCATGTTCCCGTCTGCGGAGCTATCTACCTGAGAGATACGCGGCCGTGCGGCGACTGCATCTTCCGCGTCTGCTTCGCCGATCCGTTTCAGGGCGCCGTGCTCGCCACCTACGCGTGGAAAAACCTCGGCCTCCGTCGCGCCGCGCTCCTCGTCGACGCCTCCGCGCCCTACTCCGTCGGCCTCGCGGATGTTTTCGCCCAAACCTTTGCGTCCCTCGGCGGCAAGGTGGTCGCCACCCAGAAATACTCCGGCGGCGACAAGGATTTCCGCGCCCAGCTCACCGCGATCCGCGGCACCGGGCCCGATGCGATCTTTCTCCCCGGCTACTACGTCGAGGCCGGCCTCGCGGCCAAGCAGGCGCGCGAGCTTGGCCTGAAGGCGACTCTCCTCGGCGGCGACGGCTTCGAGGCGCCGCAACTCCTCGAGATCGGCGGCGCCGCCCTCGAGGGCACCGTGTATTCCACCCACTATTCGGCCGAGAGCCCCGATCCCGCCTCACGCCGGTTCGTCGCCGCCTACACCGCCCGCCACGGCGCCGCGCCCGTCGGCCTCGCCGCGCTCACCTACGATTCCGTGCAACTCATCGCCGACGCCGCCCGCCGCGCCGGCTCCACCGACCGCGCCGCCCTGAAGATGGCCCTCGCCGGCACCCGCGATTTTCCCGGTGTCACCGGCCGCACCACCCTCGACGAAAACCGCGACGCCCAAAAAGACGCCGCGATCATCGCCGTGCGCGGCGGCCGCCTCGTCTTCGTCGAGACCGTCCGGCCGTAGCCCTTTCTCCTCCGGGTTGCCGCGCCCCTCCGGCCCGCGAACCGGACCGCCCGCCGGTTTCTCCCGCGATTTCCTCTTGCCGCCCCGCAGCCGCACTGCCCGCCTGTCCGCTTCTCTTCGTCCCTCAACTCCGCCGCCTCCGCCATGTCCCGCAATCCCTACGCCGACGATATCATCATCTCCTGGGTCGAGCTCCACCGCGACGCCCGCTACCTCTCCGAAATGCTCCACGCCAAGGGCTCGTGGAAAGGCATCGTCGCCATCACCCGCGGCGGCCTCGTCCCCGCCGCCCTCGTCGCCCGCGAGCTTGAAATCCGCCTCATCGACACCATCTGCGTCACCAGCTACGAGACCGGCGCGGGCGACACCGCCGCCCAGGTCCAGGGCGACATCAACATCCTCAAGGGCGTCCCCGGCGACGGCGACGGCTACCTCCTCATCGACGACCTTGTCGACACCGGCAAGACCGCCCGCGTCGTCCGCCAACTTCTGCCCAAGGCCTACTTCGCCACCCTTTACGCCAAGCCCTCCGGTCGCCCCATCGTCGACACCTGCGTGAAGGAATTTAAACAGAACAAGTGGATCCATTTCCCCTGGGACATCGAATACAAGTTCGCCACCCCCATCAAACACGGCGGCCGCGCCACCGGAGCCGACTCCTGAGCCTCCCCTCGTCGCGGCGCCGCCCGCCCGCCCGCCCCTTCTCCTCCGCCGACCCGCGCCCTCCGGGTTCGTAGACCCGCCTTCAAGCGGTCCGGCTACCCGCCCGCCGCGCCGCCACCCGTCGCATCACCCCGCGCAGCGGAAAATAAACCGCCGCCACGATCAGCGGCACGCTCAGCGCCCACGCCGTCGCCGCGTGAATCCCCGTCAGCCCGAACCGCACCATGAACGCCCCCGGGTCCGCCGTAAACGCCCCCGTTAGTTCCCGGACCGAAATCGGCATCGGCGGTGCGCCCCAGATTTTTTCCCCGATCCGCACATAGACCAAGATCAACACGAGCTGCAACGGCCCCAGCAGCTGGTTCAAAACCTGCAGGATCGGCTGGTTCAACCGCAGCCACAACCCGACCCCGAGGTTTAGCAGCGAGGTAAATCCCAGAAACGGCAGCAATGAGCAGGCCGAGCCCACCCCGATCGTCAGCGCGATCTTTTCCGGCGTCACGCCCTGCGTCAGCTGCGCCAACACCGGCCCGGTCACGCGTCGGCGCCAGAAACTCTCCCGGGGTTTGCCCCCGTCTTTGTTCGGTTTGGTCATGGCTTGATTGAACGCATGGTCTCCCCGCACGGACGCACCCTTTGGCCGCCGACGTATGGCTCCACCGGCCGGAACTCCACGGCTTTCCGGTTTGGTTCCGTAAGCGTAGGCTGCCGGCTTGCTGGCGCTGTTTGAACGCGA
>JBDNFZ010000566.1:0-5774 GCA_041689555.1 Opitutaceae bacterium
CCTGCGGCAGCGCCCGGCCGAAGACTTCGCGTGAGCGCCATGAAAACTGCGAGGGCGCGAGCCGGTAGGCGAGCGGGGTGTTGACGCCGACTTGCCAGAGCAGCCCCGTCTCAACGCTCACGGACGGGAACTCCCAAGGCTTCGCCGCCGGCTCTGCAGCGAAGGAGACCGGCGAGGCGAGCAAAAGCGCGGCGGCGGATTTCAGCGCCGGAGCGCGGATGATTTTATCGAGAACGACCCGGAGCCTGCCCGTCGCAAAAGCCATGGCCACCGTTGTGGGCGACCCTGCGCCCGGACGCGAGCGCGGTCGCATCCGGCGCTCAGAGTTTCTTGGTGAGTTGGAGGGAGTAAGTCCGGCCGCGGGCGAGGGAGTTGTAGACGCCGGCGTCGTAGCCACGCGAGTCGGCGGCCAGCGGCGGCTCGGCGTCGAGCAGGTTGATCACGCCGACCCGGACCGCGGTGCCGCCGAACCAGCGGTTCTTCGACTTGATGCGGTAGGTCAGGTTGACGTTGTAGCTGACCGTGTCGCCGACCTTGAAACGGTAGCTCAACGCCCCGTTCGAAAAGACCGGAACGAGATATGACGGGGCGCCGAGCGAATCATAGATCGCCTGGGTGGTGCTTGCCGTCACGTCCGTGTAGCTGCCGGTGTAGTAAGCGCCGAGGCCCGCGCTCCAAGATTGGCGATTCCAGTTGAGGAGGACTGACCCGCGCCAAGGCGGGGAAGCGCCGCCGACCGCCGCAGCGTTGGTGCCCCGCAACTCGGTGCGGGGAGAGCCGGCGGCGTTGTTGGCGTGGAAATCCACTAGGCGCGTCCAGTTCGTGTTGAAATTGAACTGGCCGATGGCGAGCCGCGGGAAGCGGTAGTTCACATCGAAGTCGAACCCGTTCACGAACTGCGAGGCCTTGTTGAAGAACGTGGAGCGCAGGAACGAAACCGAGCCGACGGTCGCGCGCTGGGCGGAGGCCGGACGGGTGGCGTTGTAGGCGGCGAAGGCATCGCGGTCGGCTTGCGTGACCGCGAGACGCACGATCGAGGAGTCGCCGAGGTAGCCGGCGGTGCCGGAGCCGAGGTCGATCAGGCCGATGGCGGTGCCGCGGGCGAGCGCCGCCTGGGTCGCGGCCTGCAGGGCACGGTTGTCTCCGGCCAGAACTTCCGCGCTGGTGGGCGCGTTGATGACGTCCTTCTGGTCGATCTCCCAGTAGTCGATACCGAAGGAGAGGCCCTTGAGCATCGGCGGCTCGAGCACGAGACCGGCGCTGCGGCCCTTGGACGATTCGGGGGTGAGGGCGCGATTGCCCTGACCGAGGGTGCGGCGGTTCGCGGGACCGTCGGTGATCAGGCCGGTCACGGGACTGCGGAAATTATCGGCGAGGTTCGTGACGGTGCGGATGAAGTCGCCCGTGAAGAGCTGCGCGAGATTGGGCGCACGGAAGCCTTCGTTGTAGGAGGCACGAACGACCGCCCAAGGGATCGGCCTCCAGGTCAGGCCATACTTCGGCTTGGTCGTGTCGCCGAAATCGGTGTAGCTCTCGTAGCGGACGGAGGCGGACAGTTCGAGGGACTGCACGAGGGGCAGTTTGAATTTGTTGCCGACGAGCGGCAGCACGGCCTCGGCATAGGCGGCGGCGACGTGGCGGTTGCCGTGGGTGTCGGAGTTGGGCGAGAAGCCGAGGAAGTCGTTGGACTCGGGATTGAGGCCGGAGTTGTCGGGATTGAGACCGGCGAAAGGGGGACGGTAGTCGTCGTAAGCTTCGTAGCGGAACTCGCCGCCGACGGCCGCACCGATGCTGTTGCCGCCCCAGATGGAGAGGACGTCGCCGCTCGCGCGGAGGTCGCCGCTACCGAGCTTGGTGATGCCGCTGCGGATGAAGCTGGAGCGGAACGTGCGCTGCACGCTCTCGGGATTCCTGTCGTCGCCGGTGACGGCAAGCGTGCCGTTTTGCACGGCAAAGGTGCGGGTGAACGGGTTGAAGGCGCGCGCGGGATCGGTCTGGTTGAGCGCGTTGATGAGGAGACTCTTTCGGCTGGGCCCCTCTTCGTTTTCGATCACGCGGGCGGCGGACCAGAGCAGGGCGCCTTCCCAAGTCCAGGAGCCGCCCAACCGGCCGCGCAAGCCGACGAGGCCGCGATAGACGGCGTTGTCGACCCAGTCGGTGCGGGTGGCGATGTCGGTGAGGCGCTTGTTGGTGATCGAGACGGCCGAGGGGGTGCCGGTGAGGCGGGCGGAGCCGTCGGTATTGGCGGCGCCGGTCGGTGACCAGAAGCGCGTGCCGAAGGGATTCCAGGGATTCGTCGCGGGCACGATCACGAAGCCGTCGGTCGTCTGCGTGATGCCGTCGGGCTCGCGGAAGGTGACGGAGTGGGCGCGGTAGAGGCTCGCGTCGGCGAAGAGCGTGAGCCGGTCGTTGAGGTCGTATTCGAGGCTGGCAAAGGCATTGGTGCGGGCCGATTTCGGCTGGATGACGCGGTAGGTGTTGTTGTTCCAATAAAAGTCGCGACCCGGCCCGCTGCTCGCACGCGCCGGCGCGGCCGTGGCAAAACCCACCCCGCCGCCGGCGAGCGGCGTGAGCACAAAAACGCCGGTGGCGGAGGTGAGCGTGGTGGGCACGCCGGCCGGACGCGCCCCGGCAAACGTCGTCACACGGCCAAACCGGTCGACCGCGCCGGGGGTGCCGACGAGGAAGTTGCCATACTCGGTCGTGGCGGAACGGAAATTGAAGACGGTGCTGGTCGAGACGTTCCACGGCGCGGGGGCGCGGCCGCTGTTGTCGGCCTCGGAGGCGAAGGCGCGGCCGCGCACGAAGATCGCGCCGCGGTCGTAGTAGTCGGCGGTGAGGACCGCGCGGCCTTTGCCGTTCGCGAAGTTCAGACCGTGGGTGAGCGTGGCGCGATACTCGCGGCCGTCGCCGTAGCGGGTCTCGCCGTAGCGCGTCTGGATTTCGGTGCCGATGAAATTTTTGTCGGTGATGTAGTTGATCACGCCGGCGACGGCATCGGTGCCGTAGATGGAGGAAGCGCCGTCGCGCAGGACATCGATGCGCTCGAGGCCACGGTTGGGGAGTTGGTTGACGTTGACGGAAAGCGCGGGCGTGCCGGTCTCCGCCTGGCTGATAGGATGGGGCGTGAGGCGGCGGCCGTTAAGCAGCACGAGGGTGTTGCCCGAGGGAATACCGCGCAGGGATACGCTGGAATTATCGCCGCGGGCGGTGGCGCCGAGGGTGGCGGTTTCGTTGCCGGGCAGACCGGTGACCTGCGGGAGCGCGGTCAGAAGATCGGAGGCTTGGGAGGCGTCACGCACTTCGATCGCGGCGGCGTCGAAAACCGTGATCGGGAGAACTTTCTCGTGGTCGAGGCGCTTGATGTTGGTGCCGGTGACGGTGAAGGCCGCGAGTTGGACTTTCTCCTCGACGGGGGCCGGGGCGGCAGGGGAAGGAGCGAGGGCGGTCTGGGCGCTCGCCGTGACGGCGAGCAAGAGGGCCAGAGTGACCCCGAGGGTGTGGCGGTGGGTGAGGTTCATGGTCGGTAAACGGTCAAAAAGCGGGCAATCAGGGAAATCGCAACGACTCAAATCGGCCGGGCGACTGCGTCGCACGGCATTCCGGTTTGGCTTCGAAAGGGTAGGCTGCCAGCTTGCTGGCGCGGTTTGAGCGCGAGCAAGCTCGCGGCCTACGGGTCCCGCGCGGTTTGAGCGCGAGCGAGCTCGCGGCCTATCGGTTCCGCGAGTTGCAAACCCAAGCCGGAAAGCGGTGGTTGGCGGCGCCTCAGAGTTTCTTGGAAATCTCAAGATAGAAGGAGCGGCCCTTGGCGCTGACGGTGCCGCCCTGGTAGCCGCGGGATTCGTCGGCGACGGGCGGCTCCTCGTCGAAGACGTTGGTCACGCCGAAGCGCGCGGTGACGTCGCGGAGAAAGCCTTTCTGTTTTCCGAAGCGGTGCTGCACGTAAACGTTTTGCTGGATGACTTCCTTGATCCACCAGCGGTAGCGCACGACGCCGCCGATATCGTTGAAAACCTTGATGTAGGAGGGTCGGCCGAGTTGCTCGTAAACGGTCACGGTGGTCGCGCCGCCCGGGTCCATGGAGCCGCCGTAGTATTCGGCGAACCATCCGGCGCCCCATTTGCCCCGACGCCAGACGATGCTGGCATTGCCGCGCCACTTGGCGCGGCCGTCTTCGTTGAGCACGGTCTCGACCTCGGAGAATTCGTCCACTTTTTCGTCGAACTTCCGGTTGAGCGTGCCCTCGGCCTTCAGCGTGAACTGGCCGACGGCGAACTTGGGCAGGCGGTAGGAGACGGCGAAGTCGAAGCCCTCGAGGTCGCGGCCGGCGAGGTTGAGGTAGTCGTCGATCACGGAGATCACGCGACCGACCGGGGCGCGCTGCTGATTGGCGGGGCGGGTGGAGTTGAAGAGCGCGTAGGCATCGCGGTCGGCCTGGGTGACCGACGCGCGGGTGACGTTGGCGTTGCCCTGGTAGCCGGCGGTGCCGGAGTTGGTGGCGACGTTGTCGGCGGCGGTGCCGGCGGCGATGCGCGCCTGGGTGAAGGCGTCGAGGAGCTGTTCGTCGCGCAGGAGGACGCCGCTGGCGGTGAGGTTGTCGATGACCTTGTTCTGGTTGATGCGCCACCAGTCGACGGTGACCGTGAGGCCCTTGATGCGCGGGACCTCGAAGGCGACGCCGAAGGTCGTCGTGTTGGCTTCCTCCGGGCGGAGGGAGGCGTTGCCCTGGCGGAAGACGGTGCGGTTGGTCGAACCGTCGGTGATGAGGCCGGTGACCTCGTTGCGATAAGGATCGGAGACGCCGGTCACGGAGCGCTGGAGGGGCGAGGTGTTGGTCTGGACGAGATTGGGCGCGCGGAAGGATTCGTTGTAGGAACCGCGGAAAAGGACGCCGGCGGTCGGCCGCCACGCGACGCCGTATTTGGGCTTAAACGCATCGCCGAAATCGGAGAATTTCTCGTAGCGGCCGGCGACCGAGAGTTCGAGCGTGTGGAGCAACGGCAGGCGGTTTTTTTTGCCGAAGACCGGGAGGAGAAACTCGGTGTAGCCGGAGATCACGTCGCGCGCAGAGTAGAGATTCAGGTTGGGACTGAGGCCGATGAAGTCGTTGTCGATGCCGCGCGGGAGATTCGGCGTGGGGTCGCCGGCGGGGTTGAGACCGGCGTAGGGCGGACGCCAGTCCTTGTAGGATTCCCAGCGGTATTCGACGCCGGCGGCGGCGCCGACGCGGCCCCCGAAGAAGTCGAAGAGCGTGCCGTTGAGTTTGGCGTCCCAGGTGGCGAGTTCGGTGCGGCCCTCGCGCACGAAGGTGTCGATGAGCGGGTCGACGACGGCGGCGGGGTTCGCGTAGGGCCGGTCGACTTGGATGACGCCGCCGACATTGGCGAAGGTATAGCCGAAAGGATTGAAGGCGGTGGCGTCGGTGCGGAGCAAGGCGGTCTGGAGGCGGCTGTGGCGGATGTTGTTGGCCTCCTCGTCGCGGGTCCAGGCGCGGGAATAGAGCGCGGCCGATTCCCACTCGAAATCGCCGAAAGTTTTCCCGCGGACGCCGCCGACGGTGCGGAGCGATTGGGAGAGGACGTTGATCTCCTTGGCCTTGAAATCGCGCGGGCGCACGCCGGTGCCGCCGGCGATGAGCACATCGGAAGGCGTGCCGGTGACGCGCGGGGTGCCGTCGGGGTTGGCCGCGCCGGTCGGGCTGTAGAAGCGCGAGCCGAAGGGGTTGAAGGGGTTGTTGGCGCCGACGTAGATGTTCACGTCGTCGGTGGCGTCGA